>PMLI01000322.1 GCA_003158835.1 Acidimicrobiaceae bacterium | reverse complement strand
GCCAAGCTGGATCCTGGCGCCCATGGCGGAAGCCGGGTGCGATGTCTGCATCTTTCATGTCGAGGCGGACCGCTACCCGTACCGTTTGGTCAAGAAGATCAGTGACCTGGGAATGGCGCCCGGGATCGCCGTGAACCCGGCCACGCCCATCGACGCGGCGGCCGGGTTTGAGGTACCTTACGTCTTGGTCATGACGGTCGAGCCAGGATTTGTGGGGCAGAAATGGCTGCCCGCCAGTGTCGACCGGATCAGCCGGGTGCGCGACTTGACGAGCCCAGGCACTGTGATCGGTGTGGACGGCAACGTCTCTCTCCCCAACGCTCGACTTGCGGCGGCGGCGGGGGCTTCGTTGTTCGTGTGCGGTACGAGCGTCCTTTTTGGTGCCGATCGCGACTACCGAACCGCGGTGGGCGCGCTGCGGGCGGCACTGGGTACCGGCGAGACAGAACTAGTCGCCGGTGGCGCGCCTTGAGGGCTGGCCCCTGGCGCCATGCGCGAGAAGGGCGGGACCGGTGATGCTTACTAGTCGGCTGGTAGTTGTCGTCGGTTCGGTCAACGTCGACTACGTCATGAAGTTGGGGCACCGCCCGGCGCCCGGTGAGACGGTGAGCGACGGCGTGCTCGAGATGCACCCGGGGGGCAAGGGCGCCAACCAGGCCGTGGCCGCGGCACGATGCGGCGCCGCGGTTGAGATGGTCGCCTGCGTCGGTGCAGACGCAGCCGGTCAAACCCGTATCGCCGACCTGGCCGGTGAGCGAGTGGGGACCGGCCATGTTCGGCGGGCGCCGGACGCCCTTACCGGCGTTGCCTTCGTCATGCTCACCCCCGACGGTGAAAACGCTATCGCGACTGCGGCCGGCGCCAATATGGCTCTGGCCATCGAGGATATCGAGGGTGCTGCGGCACTCATCGGCAAGGCGCGCGTCCTGGTCGCCCAGCTCGAAGTCCCGCTCGCGGCGGTGGCCCGGGCGGTGCAGCTCGCCGGCCCTGAGACCCTCGTCCTCTTGAACTGCGCCCCGTATGTAGCCATGCCGCCCAACATGCTCGACAGCGTCGACGTGTTGGTGGCAAATGAAAACGAAGCGGCCGCTATGACCGGGGCCCGCTTCGAAGGGGTTGAGGGGGCACGACGGGCCGGAAAGCTCCTTCTGTCCTTGGGGCCGCGGGCCGCGGTGGTAACCCTCGGGCCGTTGGGTGCAGTGGTGGTCGCCCCCGAGATCGAACAGCATGTCCCCGCGCCAAAGGTGCGTGTAGTCGATACGACCGGTGCCGGCGACGCATTCGTAGGTGTCCTGGCCGCCCACCTGGGGGCGGGGAACCCTCTTCTCGAGGCCGTCACGATCGGCACTGCGGTGGGCTCGGCCACGACCGAACAGCGCGGCGCCAGCCCGGTCGTCCCGGAGAGTTGCATGGCCTGGCGGGCCGGGGCGGCGGGCCCCGACTGAGGGCTTCAACCCTCAGTAGTATATTTGTTGGACAGATGGACAACTACATAGCACCTGTTCGGGCGCCGCGCCGGCTGGTTGCAGAGGTGATCTCCAACCTGCGTAGGGCAATCCAGGACGGAGCGTTTTCGTCTGCAGGCGAGTTGCCCACCGAACCCGAACTGGCGAAGCAGCTAGGAGTCAGTCGCGGCACCCTGCGCCAAGCCATGGGGATACTAGAGCAAGAAGGCCTACTTTCGCGCCGTCAAGGTTTGGGGACCTTCATAGTGCAGCACACTGCCCGCCTGCGGAATGTGCTCAACAACAACTATGGGGTGACCGACCTGATCCGTGACACGGGGGGGAAGCCGGGGACGGCCCGTCTGGACGTGTCCCGGAGCACGGCGCAGGGTCTGATTGCCGAGAAACTTGGTGTAAGCGAGGGCGAGCCCTTGGTTGTCATCGAACGGGTGCGGACCGATGACCAGGTGCCCGTGGCGTTCACGGTCGATTTTTTGCCCGTTGGTCACCTCGAGAGCCGGAACCTTCGGGTTGAAGATCTCGAGCAAGTCCTGCGCGATCGCGGTTCGCTCTACGCGTACCTGCGAGAGGTGGGCCTCGTGGTTGACGGCGCCGTGGCGGACCTGAAGGCCATGGTCGCCGACCGCAGGCTGGCAGCGGCACTTCAGCTCAAGCTCGGCGCCCCCGTGCTCCTCCTCGGCCAGACCGATTACGGGGTCAGCGGTGTGGTCATCCTTTATTCGGAGGAGTACCTGCCGCCGCAAATGACCATTCAGGTCTGGCGCAAAGGGCCCGGCTGAGCCAGCCCTAACCCCGCGGCCGGGCTTTTAGTCGGGCGCCTCCACCCCGGGCGCGGTGGGAGCGGTGGGCTTCCCATGCTGGTCCCCTTCGTCCGGGCCGACCGTGGCCACGTGGCAGGCGGCTTCATGACCGGGCCCCACGGCCCTCAGCTTTGGTGTCGTACGGGAGCACTCGTCGATGACGTAGGGGCACCGCCAGCGGAAGCGGCAGCCTTCGGTCGGATTGATCACCTTGGGCGGTTCACCCGTATCGGATGTGGTGAGCGAGGCTTGCTCGCCCGGGTCGGACACGGCGGACAGCAGCAACTGGGTGTAGGGGTGCTTGGGATTGGACAGGACCACCTCGGCCGGGCCGCTCTCGACCTGATGGGCGGCGTACATGACGATTATCCGGTCGGCCACGTAGCGGGCGCTGGCGACGTCGTGGGTGATGTACAGGATCGACGCGCCCTCCTGTTCACGGAGGCTCATCATCAGGTTGAGGATGCCGGCCCGGATCGACACGTCCAACATCGACACTGGTTCATCGGCGAGGACCAACTTGGGTTGCACGGCCAGCGCCTGAGCGAAGCCGACCCGCTGACGCTGCCCTCCGCTCATCTCATAGGGGAACTTCTCGAGCATGTCCGGGGTCAGTCCCACAATGTCGAACACGCGCTCGGCTTCCTGCCACCGTTGGCGGGCATCAAGGTCCGGCCGGTGCAGCTTGAGGTTGCG
>PMLI01000552.1 GCA_003158835.1 Acidimicrobiaceae bacterium | reverse complement strand
CTTCTCCAGGTTGGCGTAGCGCTGGCCCGAGATCATGGTGCCGCGGTAGGCCAGATTGGCCGCGACCGCGATGGCGATGAAAAGCACCACGCCCCAGGTGTTCGCCCATATGAGAGAAACCGCCACCAGTCCGCCGGCCGAGCACACCGCCACCCCGGCCCCGCCCTGCAGGCCGATGCTCCGCAGCGGCGGACGTCGCCACCGAGGGTCCACCGTCGCCATGAGCACCAGCAATAGGCATAGGTCGACGACATTGATCAGCGTGATCGACAGCAAGGTCACGGCCCAGCCATGGGCGCTGGTGGGCGAGTAAGTGCCTATGGTCTTGTCGTAGACGAGGATGCCCACCCCCACCCCGGCCAGGTAGAGCAGCCAGTTGGTGAGGGCTTTGATGGGTTGCAGCCGGCGCTGGATGCTGGCCGCGAGGTGCCCACACGAGATGGCGAGCAGCGCCGGGCCCGGTGCCAGGAAGACGACGCCGACCAACGCTGGTATCTCCGACAGGGCGATGGACAGGCTGAACTGGCGGTTGCGGACCGGGACAGGTTGGGTAAAAGCAGCCCAGACGCCCAGTGCCACCACGGCCCACAACTCGGCCCGGTCGCCACCGGCCGGCTTGAGGTCCTGCAGTTGCGAAAAATAGAGCAGCGCGGTCCCGGCCGCCAGCACGCCGGCCAGTGCCAGGGCGCGCACCACCGACAGCTGGCCCGTGCGCCCGTCGCGCTTAGCCGGTCCTGCTCCCCGCTTACTCAACGGCCTCATTCCGGAGATGGGGCAACCCACCTCGGATCCCGACCGGTGGCCACCTCGAACTCTGGCAATGTTAGCGGCCCGCACCCAACGGCAGGACGGCCACGCATAGTGGGGGCCGGCCTTTGCGGCGGCGCGATCCTCCTGTTCCCGATTTCTCTGGACACAAACCCCACCGATGAGGAAGAATCTCAATATGGCCAACCAGCATTTCGTGGTTTTGTGCCGAAAGGAGGTGCCAATGTCCCCCCGCGGTTTCGGTGCTGACTGAAAAACGAAGCAGGCAAAAAGTGAGCCAGGCGCTTTTGAGCGAAAGTTACTGGCCCCGGTAAGGCATCCACCCTGGTCCTAGCGCGACCCTGGTAGCCTTCCGTTCGACCTGAAGCCCATCTATTGCGGTTGGGGCGTAGTCGACGAGGCAGTCGGGGGAGGTGTGCGTTGGCCTCAGTTGAACGTGTGGCGCGTGATATTGGCGACGCGCCCGGCGCTCCCGATAATGGTCGGGCCGGTCCTGCGGTGGACGCTGCGGAAGTGCCCCCGCCACGAACCCGGCGGCGCCCGTTGGGGAAGGCTTTTTGGCGCCTTTGGTGGGCCACGGGCATCTCCGCCAGTGGTGACGGGCTTGTCGCCGTGGCATTACCGCTATTGACGGTGACGCTCACCCGCAGCCCCCTCGTCATCGCCGGCGTGACCGCGGCAAATCGAGCAGGGGCGGCAATTGCGGCATTGCCGGCGGGCATGCTGGCCGATCGCATGAACCGCCACCGGATGATGGTGCTCTGCAACCTCATTTCGGGCGTGGCCCTGCTGGGGCTGGTGGCCGCTATGACGCTGGGCTCGGCCGACCTGGCGATGGTCTATCTGGTGGCAGTGGTGATCGCCGTGTGCGACGTCGCCTACACCCTGGCCGTGCAGGGGTCGGTACCCGACGTCCTGGCGGCGCCCGAGCAACTCGGCCCGGGCAATGGGCGCCTGGTGGCGATCGAAGGGGCGGGCGAACAGTTCCTGGGGCCCGGTGTGGGCGGGCTGTTGTTTTCCCTGGCCCAACGGTTGCCGTTCTTCGCCGACGCCGCCAGCTTCTTTATCTCGGCCGTGCTCGTGCGCACGAGCTTGAGCCAGTCCAACCGCCGGGCCCGTCACGTCGCGCCCCCGCCTGTGCCGGCCAACGGCGCCGCCCCCGAGCGAGCGGGACGGGGCCGGGCGCCGTCGGGAGGCCGGAGCGGGCGGAGGCGCGGTCTTCACCGATCTGGTCTGGTGGCTGACTTCCGCCAGGGCCTGACGCTTTTCCGCCAGCAGCGTTCACTGAAACTGCTGGCGGCCACGGTCGGCGTACTGGCGTTCTCCCAGAACATGGTGTTCGCCCTGCTGGTGGTGTACGGGAAGCGGACCTTGGGCTTGAGCAACACCGGGTATGGCGTGTTCCTGGCGGCGGCCTCGCTGCTCGGAGTGATCGGCGCCTTCTCTGGCGGGAGGTTGGAGCGCCGGTTCGGGCCCGGCCGGCTCATCGTGGGCGGGACGCTGGCGGCCACGCTCAGCTACGTCGGCCTCTTCTTCACCCGCTCGGCCGTCCTCGCCGTCTTCGTCTTCGGTCTGCAGGAGGTCGGCGTCGCCGTTGCCAACGTCAGCTCGGTGACGACCCGCCAGCGGCTGATCCCCCGCAAGCTCTTCGGTCGTGTCGGGAGCGTGCACCGTCTGATAGTGGGGGCGGCCGCACCGCTCGGGGCGGTGCTGGGGGGCTTCATAGCGTCCCTCTACGACGTCCCGGTGGCGATGCTCACGGCCGGGATCCTGCTGGCGACTCTCATGGCCTATCTGGGGCCGGCGCTGCTCAAGATCCTGGCCGACGCGCCTGCATAGCGCCTCCGGGCCGGCTCCGTGGCGCCCGGCCCCCTGGTGCTGGCCCCGGGAAGGCCGACAGGGAGGGACGTGCCCCTTTTCGCGTTTTTGTCAGTTTATGCTGACCTCACCAGGCAACTCGGGCAGAAAGAGCAGGTGAGAGGCCACACTCGGCCTCGTCAGGCAAAGCTGACGGTGAGCTTAAGCTGACAAATTCACGAAAACGGTGACCCACACACTCGTCCCGCCGGCGGCGCGCTGTCCCCAGCGCCCAAGGGCGTGCTCAGCCGGCCCAGGCCGCCGCCACCATGGCGGCACCGATGGTGCCGATGTCGTCGTCGGTCGTGACATAGGGCGGCATGGTGTAGATGAGGTCCCGGAAGGGCCTGATCCAGACACCGCCCGAGACAGCAGCACCGGTGGCGGCGGCGACGTCGACGGGGTGGTCGAGCTGGATGACGCCGATGGCTCCCAGCACCCGGACGTCCTTGACGGCCGGTATGGCAAGAGCCGGCGCCAGCACTTCCCTCAGGCCCGCCTCGATCCGCCTTACGTCCAGCTGCCACCGGCCGGACGCGAACAGACCGAGGCAAGCCAGGGCGACCCCGCACGCCAGCGGGTTAGCCATGTACGTCGGCCCGTGCATCAGGCACCCGGCTTCCCCCCCGGAAACAACCTGCGCCACCTCGGCGCGGCACAGCATGGCGGACTGGGTCAGGTAGCCACCCGTCATGGCCTTGCCCACGCACATGATGTCGGGGGTCACCCCGGCCGCCTCGGTGGCAAACAGGGGCCCGGTGCGGCCGAAGCCCGTGGCGATCTCGTCGAGAAGGAGCAGGAAGCCGTGCTCGTCGGCGATGGCGCGCAGGGCCCGCACATAAGCGGGGTCGTAAAACCACATGCCCCCGGCCCCCTGGACGACCGGTTCGGCGACGACGCCGGCAATCTCGTGGCTGTGGCGTCGCGCCAGCTCCCAGGCCTGGCCCTCCCAGGCCGGGTCGACGCCTGCTCCGGCGGGCGGGCGGCCCGCGAAAATCTGGCGCGGCAGGGCGTTGCCGAACAGGTGGTGCATCCCCCCCACTGGGTCACAGATGGACATCGCCCCCATGGTGTCGCCGTGGTAGCCGCCGGCCAGGGCCAGGAACCTGGTCCGCTCGGGCCGGCCCGAGTTCCGCTGGTACTGGACGCACGCCTTCAGGGCGACTTCCACCGCGACGGACCCGGAGTCGGCCAAGAACACGTGGTCCAGACGGGCGGGGGACAGGGCCGCCAGGCGCTGGGCCAGTTCGATGGCGGGGGCGTGGGTAAGCCCCCCGAACATGACGTGGGCCATGCTGTCCAGCTGTTCGCGGACGGCGGCGTCCAGGACGGGGTGGCGGTACCCCCATATCGCCGTCCACCACGAGGCCATGGCGTCCACCAGCTCGCGCCCGTCGGCCAGGCGTAGCCGCACCCCCGACGCCGAGACGACGGGCAACGGCGGGGGTGACGCCGGGAGCGGTGCATAGGGGTGCCACACGTGGTCGCGGTCATAGGCCAGTAACTCGGCCCAGTCGTACCTCTCGCCCATGCGACGACAATGCCATGCCGGGACAATGCTGTGCCGGGACAATGCCATGCCGGGACAATGCCATGCCGGCCGTTGCCCGGGCAGATGGCAGGCGGCGCATCTAGTCTCTTCACGTGATCCGCATCTCAACCGTCCAGGAAATGCCCGACGATCTGGTCAGCGCCTTCCACCGGCTGCTGCCCCAGCTGTCGAGCTCGGCCCGCCCGCCAAGTGGGGCCGAGATCGAGGAGATCGTCAGTTCGCCTGCCACCATGCTCCTGGTCGCCCGGGACGATGGTAAAACGATGGAGGGCGAAGAAGCATGGGGCCAGGCTTCTGACGGCGAAGATGGTCGGGGCCAGATCGTGGGCATGCTGACGCTCGTNNCCCTGACCCGGGCCGCCCTCGACCTGGCCGCTACGTACGGGGCGCAAACGGTGGACCTGACGTCCCGACCGTCCCGCGAGGCGGCGAACCGGCTCTACCAGAAGGTGGGTTTCGAGCCCCGGGACACCAACGTCTACCGCTACCGCCTGCAGACCTGAGCTCAGTAGGCCCGGGCGACCACCGCGACCAGGTCGGCGACGTCTTCGGTCGCGGAGGGCAGGGGCCCGTCGGGTCTTT
>PMLI01000582.1 GCA_003158835.1 Acidimicrobiaceae bacterium | reverse complement strand
CCTCGTGGGTCCCGACGCCTGCGACGTTGCCTCCGTCGAGCACCACGATCTGATCGGCGTGGAGGATCGTGCCGACGCGCTGTGCGACGATGATCACGGACGCTCCCTGGATCTCGTGCTTGAGAGCCGCGCGAAGCTGCTGGTCTGTCTTGAAGTCGAGGGCCGAGAAGCTGTCGTCGAAGATGAAGACCTTCGGTTGCCTCACGACGGCGCGTGCGATCGCCAGGCGGTGGCGCTGCCCGCCCGAGACGTTGGTGCCGCCCTGGGCGATCTCGGCCTCCAATTGGCCGGGCATTTGCTCGACGAAGGAGCGAGCCTGGGCGATCTCGAGGCCTTTCCACAGTTCCTCGTCGCTGGCGTCCCGCCGACCGTAGCGCAGGTTGGAGGCGACGGTACCGGAGAAAAGGTACGGGCGCTGCGGCACGAGCCCGATCAGGCTCGACAACGTGGCCTCGTCGAGGCGGCGCACGTCCACTCCATCGATCATGACGGTTCCGGCCGTCGCATCGAAAAGCCGCGTCAGGAGGTTGAGCAGGGTCGTCTTGCCGCTGCCCGTGCTGCCGATCACGGCCGTGGTCCCACCCGGCCCCGCCACCAGGTTGATGCCCCGCAGCACCGGCGCCTCCGCCCCCGGGTAATGGAACCCGACGTCCCGCAACTCGAGCCGGCCGCTGATCTTCGGGGGCATGATCGGGTCGGTGGGCGGCAGCACGCTCGGCTCGGTGCCGAGGACCTCCTGGATCCGCTCCGCGCACGCCTCGGCCCGGGGGACCAGGAGGAACATGAAGGTCGCCATCATGACCGCCATGAGCACCTGGATGAGGTAGCTGAGGAACGCCGTCAGGGCACCGATCTGCATCCCCCCGCTGGCCACGAGGTGCCCACCGAACCACAGCGTGGCGATGCTGGCCAGGTTGATCACCAGCATCACCGAGGGGAACATGAACGCCATCAACCGGCCCACGCCGAGCGACACCCCGAACAATTCGGTGTTGGCGGCCCCGAACCGCTCCCGCTCCCAGTCGTCGCGCACGAATGCCCTGATGACCCGGACACCGGAGATTTGCTCCCGCAGGACCTGGTTGATGCGGTCGATCCGGCGTTGCATGAGCCGGAAGAGCGGTCGCATGCGAGACACGAGCAGGCCCACGATCGCCCCGAGCACGGGGACGATCACGACTAGAAGAGACGACAGCGGCACGTCCTGTTTGAGCGCCATGATGACGCTGCCGACGCCCATGATAGGGGCGGCCACCATCATGGTGAAGCTCAGCAGAACGAGCATCTGGACCTGCTGGACGTCGTTGGTCGTGCGGGTTATGAGCGTGGGGGTCCCGAACTTGCCGACTTCGCGGGCCGAGAAAACCTGCACGTGATGGAACACGGCGCCGCGCACGTCGCGGCCCAGGGCCATGGCGGTGCGGGCGCCGAAATAGACCGCGCCTATGGAGCACGCCACCTGCACCAGGGTCACGCCCAGCATGACCCCGCCGCTGCGCAAGATGTAGCCCGAGTCCCCTTTGACAACGCCGTTGTCGATGATCTCGGCGTTGAGTGTCGGCAGGTACAGGTTGGCCAGCGACTGGACGAACTGCAGCAGCACCACCAGGATGATGGCGTTGCGGTACGGCCGGAGGTAAAGGCGTAGGAGCCGCAGGAGCATCGGACGGGCCTACGTGGCTTCGCTCGAAGGCGGGCGGGCGTGCCCCAGCCCCGCCGTCAACGGTGCCAGGGCGGTCACGGCGTCACGCATCACCGCGGCGAGGGTCTGCGTGCAGGCGGGCCGCAGCCAGAACAGCAGCGCCGCCCGGGCGGCCGCTTCGTACGCAGACGCCACCACGTTCGGGAGCAGGTCCGTCCCCGCGTCCATCCCCAGCCGCGCCCCTATGGCGTCCGCCAGCGGGCGGTGGACGACCGTGGTGGCCTTGAAGAACTCGCCCCGCAGGGTCTCGTCGCATGCCATCAACCGGAAGACGTCCTTGTCCGCCTCGCCCTGAGCGTCGTTGTGGTCCACCATGGCGTGGACCAGCGCCTCCGCCAGCGGCTCGGAGGCGGGCCGGTCGCGCAAGGCACTCACGATGCGCAGCGCCCGGCGCGCCCCCAGGGCGCAGACCGCTTGTTCCCGGTTGGAAAAGTAGTTGTTGTAGGTACGAGGTGAGACACCGGCGGCGGCGGCGATATCGCTCACCCGGACATTGGTGATGCCACGCTCGAGGGCCAGCCGCAGCGCCGCCATGCTGAGCGCCTCGCGAGTCGCCTCCTTCTTGCGCTCACGCAGGCCCGTCGGGTTGGCCGGCCCCGTCGGGCTGCCCGAGGCGCTGGGAGCTTCGGGGGCGGCAAGGGCNNTCGGGGGCGGCGAGGGCTTCGGGGGCGGCCGGCGCAGACGGGCTGGCGTTCACTCCGGCGATCGACGTCACTGCCCACAGTGTAGCCTTATCTACGTGTCACGCAAATATGCGTGGTCGGCAACCTTATTGCTCAGGTCACCGTGCCGGCCCGGCCGTCCGCAACAAAGGGACCGTCGGGCCATCCGTGGCCGCCAACAAGGCGGCGCCAACCGCGGGCTCGGCTGCCGGATCCTGCAGGGCGAGCCGGCGCGCCAGGTGAGAACGGAGGGGCCCGGCCAGCACGCCCCCGACGGCGGCGACGGGGAGCGGGCCAAATTGGCGCTGGATGGACCGGGCCAGGTCGGCCAGGGCGTCGGCCGCGCTTTCTACTATCCGCCACGCCACGGCATCGCCTTCGCCTCCCGCGCCGTCGCCCGAGCCAGGGGCGCCGTCGCCGTCGCCGGCGTCGCCGTCGCCGGCGGCGCCGTCACCGGCGGCGCGGGTCACGAGCGGAGCCAGACCGGCCAGCACGGAGCGATCACCGGGGGAACTGTGGACGGTCCGGACCAGGGAAACCAGGTCGCGGCCGGTCTGGCGCT
>PMLI01000213.1 GCA_003158835.1 Acidimicrobiaceae bacterium | reverse complement strand
AGCCAGCCAGGTCTTCACCGCGGGCCCGGGGCCGCTTGGGCGCGGGTCAGAAGGTCCGTCAGGGGTGCCATGAGCTCGGGCGTCGTGGCCAGCAGGATCTCCCCGGGCAATGTGGCGAGTTGCCCACCGGCTTCCTCGCAGATGACGCTCCCGGCCGCCCAGTCCCAGTAGTTGAGGCCGGACTCGTAGTACGCGTCGAAACGCCCGTTGGCCACCCAGCACAGATCCAGCGCGGCCGAGCCGATCCTGCGGATGTCTCGCACCACCGGCAGCAACCGGCTCAGCACAGAGGCCTGCACGACTCGGCGTTCGGGCCGGTAGCTGAAGCCCGTACCGACCAGGGCGGTAGCCAGCTCGCTGCGCCCGTTGGCGACGTGGCACGGGGCGTCGTTGCACCAGGCGCCCCGCCCCTGCGCCGCCGACCAGGTCTCCTGGCGGGACGGGTCGACCACGACGCCGACGATCGGTTCACCGTCGTAGCAGGCGGCGAGAGAGACGCTGTAAGCAGGCACTTGAAAAAAGAAGTTCGTGGTCCCGTCGAGCGGGTCCGCCACCCAGGAGATGTTGGTCGTGCCGTCGTGGGAAGCGCCCTCCTCGCTCAGGACGGCATCGCCCGGCCGGGCGCGGTGCAGCTCGGAGACGATATAGGCCTCGGAGGCCCGGTCCGCCTCGGACACGAGGTCGGTGGGGCTGCTCTTGGTCTTGACGTGTTCCAGGTGCACCGAGGAGTACGTCTGCAACACCTGCGCTGCTCCCGTCGCCACCCTGAGGGCGACCTCTTGTAGTTCGTCGAGTAGGGCGGCGGGGACAACGGGAGCGACCATGTCACCTCTTCTAGCGCGTGGCGGGCGCGGTGCGCAGCCCGGGGGCCGGTAGGCCGTAACGTTGGGCCGGTGAGCACTGATGCCGGCGCAGGGCCCGGGCGGTCCCAACTGCCCGGACCAGCCGGACAAGCTAGACCGCCCGAGGNNCTAGACCGCCCGAGGTCTCCGGACAAGCTAGACCGCCCGAGGTCTCCGGACCGGCTAGACCGGCCGGGGTGGCCGAGGACCAGGCGGACGGTCCTGCGCCGCGATGTGCCCTGGCTATTTACGCCCACCCCGACGACCCGGACGTGGCCTGTGGAGGGACCCTGGCCAACTGGGCGGCGGCCGGTAGCGAGGTGCACGTATGCCTTTGCTGCGACGGTGACAAGGGCTCGTCCGACCCCGGCGTCGTACCGGAGGACCTCGTCCGCAGCCGGCGCCGGGAGGTCGAGGCCGCGGGCCGGGCGTTGGGGGTCAAGATCCACCACTGGTTGGGCTACCCGGACGGCGAGGTCGAGGACTCGGCTGAACTGCGGGGCCGCTTGGTGGCCCTGGTCCGGGAGGTGAGGCCCGATGCCGTGGTGGCGCCCGATCCCACCGCCGTGTTCTTCGGGCCGGACTATGTCAACCACCGGGACCACCGCCAAGTGGGCTGGGCCGTCCTGGACGCGGTGGCGCCGGCCGCGTCCAGCCCCCACTACTTCCCGGACCGCGGGGCCGCGCACCAGGTCGCCGTCCTCTACCTCTCGGGAACGCTCGAGCCCGACACCTGGGTGGACATCACCGCCTCGCTGGACATCAAGGCGGCCGCGCTCGCCTGCCACACCTCACAGCTGGGCGAAGGCGGTGAGTGGTTGCGCGACGTGGTGCGCCAACGAGCCGAGGAGGCGGGCCAGATGGCCGGGGTGCCCTACGCCGAAGCATTCCGCAAGGTGGTCCTCGGTTGAAGGCCCCGGGCGGTCCCGGCCGTCCCGTGAGATGGGTGTTGCACGCCGACATGGACGCTTTTTTTGCGGCCGTCGAGGCCAAGGACAACGCCAGGCTGCGGGGCTGCCCGGTCGTGGTGGGGGGGACCGGTGGCCGGGGGGTGGTGGCCTCGGCCAGCTACGAGGCCCGGGCCTTCGGCGTGCGCTCGGCCATGCCTGTCTCCCAGGCTCGTCGCCTGTGCCCTCATGCCGTGTTCGTGCCGCCCCGTTTCGGCGTTTACCAGCGCTGCAGCGAGGCCTTCCACGGCATCGCCCGCAGCTTCACCCCTCTGGTGGAGGGCATTGGCCTGGACGAGGCGTTCCTCGACGTCAGCGGTGCCGTCGCCCTGTTCGGTCCGCCGGCGCAGATCGCGGTCGCCCTGCGCACGCGTGTGACCGACGAGCTGGGCTTGTCGTGTTCGGTCGGAGCCGGCCCGAGCAAGCTCATCGCCAAGCTGGCGTCGAAGGCCGCCAAGCCCCGATCCTCCCCGGGCGGACCTGTCCCGGGGCCGGGGACGCTGGTGGTGGAGGAGCCCGATGTCCTGTCGTTCCTGTGGCCGATGCCGGTGGAAGCCTTGTGGGGGGTCGGGCAGGCCAGTGCCGAACGCCTGCACAAACTGGGAGTAGCCACCGTCGGTGAGCTGGCAGCCTTGCCGGCGGGAGCGGTCGTCGCCGCCCTGGGCAACGTGGCCGGGCAGATGTTGCACTCCTTAGCGTGGGGCCGGGACCCTCGGCCCGTCGTGGCCGGGCGCGCCGTCAAGTCCATCGGCCACGAAGAAACGTACCCGAGGGACATCGTCGACCGCCCGGACCTCGACCGCCGCCTCGTGCTGATGGCGGACCAGGTCGCCGGCCAGGTGCGCGAGCACGGTCTGGTGGCCCGGACGGTGGTCCTCAAGCTCCGCTATGGCGATTTCAAGACCCTGACGCGCAGCCACACCTTCGCCAGCCCCCAGATGACGGGCCCGAGCTTCTGGACGGCGGCGCGCGCTTTGTTGGACGGGCTCGATCTGAGGGAAGGGGTACGGCTCCTGGGCGTGAGCGCGTCCGGGCTGCTCCCGGCCGAGTCGTCTCCCGGTCAACAGCTCCAGCTCGAGTTCCGTCCTGGTCCCGCTCCCGGGAGCCCGGTGCCAGGCAGGTCGCCGGCCGGAGGCAGTGAGCCGGCCGCCGGCCGCGCCACCACCGCCGGGGCTCCTGGCGCCGGGGCCACCACCGCCGGGGCCACCGCCGCCGGGGCCCCTGGTGCCGCACCCGCCTGGGCCAAGGCGAGCGAGGCCGTGGACGCGGTACGGGCCCGGTTCGGAGCGAGAGCGGTGAGACCGGGTACGTCTTTGGACACACCGAGACGTGGCTGATCGGGTACCTTAAGGTGGCGCGAGAAGGGACGTCCCGGTCCCCTCTAGCCGGGAAGAAGGTGGCGGTCGTGCCTACGGTTCTCCCCCAGGCGGTCAAAGCTCCGGCCGTCCTGTCTCTGGACGATGACGCTGACCTGAGGGTCACCGGTGCCGGCCCCCAGGCGCGGCGGCTGCTGTTGGTCGAAGACAGTGAGGCCGATGCCGAACTGGTGACGGACTGCCTGACCGGTCCGGGCCACGGTCCGGCCTTCACCCTCGTCCACGTCGAGCGGCTCGAGGCCGCTATTGCCCACTTGTCCCTGAACGAGGTCGACTGCGTCCTGCTGGACTTGTCCCTGCCCGATTCCAAGGGCCTCAAGGGGGTACGGGCCCTGCGGCGCGCCGCCCCGGATGTGCCCATAGTGGTGCTGACCGGCCTCGACGATTCCGCCGTCGGGGAGACCGCGGTCCGGACCGGGGCCCAGGACTTCCTGGTCAAATCCGAGTTCAACGCCGTCACGCTCCGGCGCTCTTTGCTTTACGCCATCGAACGCCATGGTCACCAGACCGCCCTACGGGTGGCCAATGCCACCTTGCTCGAGGCCAGAGCTCGTTTCCAGCGGGCCTTTGATTCCGCCCCCATCGGCATGGCGCTGGTGGCGCTCGACGGCACGTTCCTGGAAGTGAACCCGGCGCTGCGGGAGATGCTCGATTACCCGGGCCCACAGCTGCTGTCCATGGGTATCAGGGACCTGGTGCACCCCGAGGACCGCGGTGCTTTCGAAGGGGCTTTCAACCAGATGGGCAGGGGCGGCCCGGCGACCTGGCGGGCCGAGCACCGCTTCATGGCGGCGGGCCACCGGCCCGTCTGGGCCCTGGTGGCGGCGGCGATCGTCGACGATGTGATGGGACGGCCCGCCCACGTCATCGTGCAGGCAGAGGACATCACGGCCCGCAAGGACGCCGAGGCGCGGCTGGTGCACCAAACTTTGCACGACCCCCTTACCGGCCTTCCCAACCGGCTCCTCTTCCAGGACCGGCTCGAGCATGCCTTGGCCCGACTCGACCGCCGGCACGAGTCCGTCGGGGTCTTTTATATCGACCTGGACGAGTTCAAGGTCGTCAACGACACCCTCGGCCACGAGCGTGGCGACGAGTTGCTGGCCGAAGTGGGGCGGCGGCTCGGTGCCGTGGTGCGCCCGTCCGACACGGTCGGCCGGATCGGCGGGGACGAGTTCGTGGTCCTGGCCGAGGGCTTGTCGGGGCGGGAGGAGGCAGCCGAGATAGCGGGCCGGGTACTGGTGGCGGTGGCGGCCCCGGTCCGGCTGGCGGAAGCCGACTTCGTCCCGTCGGTCAGCATCGGCGTCGCACTCGCCACCGAACGCCACCGCACACCGGCACTGCTCCTCAGTGAAGCCGACACGGCCATGTACAGGGCGAAGGACCTCGGCAAGGGCCGCTTCGAGATCTTCGACACGCAACGCGGCCGAGGGGCGCCCTATGTCGCCAGCGAAGCTCTGGTCCGGCGAGCCATGGCCCTGGACCAGGTGACAGTGGCGTACCAGCCCATCATCGAGCTGGCAACGAGCCAGGTCGTCGGCCTCGAAGCCCTTATGCGGATCAACGACCCCGAGCGCGGCCTGCTGCGGCCGCGGGACTTCCTGGGTGCGGCCGAGGAGACGGGCCTGATCGTCCCCATGGGCCATCGCGTCCTGGCCCTGGCGGTGGCCGAGGCGGCCCGCCGGCTCAGGGGTGGGGCGACGCCTTCGTTCCGGGTCAACGTCAACCTCTCGGCCCGCCAGCTTTGCCTACCGGACCTGGCCGCCGACATCGCATCGGTGCTGGAGACGCACTCGCTGCCGGCCCCCAACCTATGTCTCGAGTTGACCGAGAGCGCTCTCATCGAAGGTTCGCCTTTGGTGACCACGGCTCTCAACCAGCTCAAAGAGCTGGGCGTCGGCCTGGGCCTGGACGACTTCGGCACCGGGTACTCCTCCCTGACCCACCTGAGGCGTTTCCCGTTCGACTTCATCAAGATCGACACGACACTGGTGGCCGGCCTGCTCAACCGGAACGGCAGCGCGAAGACCGTGCAGGCGCTGATCGGGTTGGCGCACACCCTCGGCCTGACCACGGTGGCGGAGGGTATCGAGAACGAAGCGGAGTTGAGCCTGCTGCGCGAGTTCGGCTGCCAGCTGGGCCAGGGCCACCTCCTCGGTTGGCCTGAGTTGCGGCCCGTGCTCGAGGACGGCGACGCCAGTTTGTACCTCGGATGACGCCTCGTCCCCCGGGCCCGGCTGAGGAGACTATCAGCGGCATCACCCCCGGGTGGCGGGCCGAAGTGTTGTTCCGGGCCCTGCTCGAGGCGGCCCCGGACGCCATGGTGATCTCCGGCACCAACGGTGCCATACAACTCGTGAACGCCCAGACCGAGCGGATGTTCGGGTACCGGCGGGACGAGCTCGTGGGCCGACTGGTCGAGGTCCTCGTGCCCCATCCCTCCCGCGACGGCCACGCCGAGCTCCGGGCCCGGTACGCTTCCGACCCCCGGCCCCGGGGCATGGGGTCAGGGCTTGAGTTGTACGGCCGGCGCCAAGACGGATCCGAGTTCCCGGTCGAGGTCAGCCTCAGCCCTCTCGCCACCGACGTGGGGCCGCTGGTGCTGGCGGCGGTGCGCGACGTTTCCGACCGCAAACGGGCCGAGGAGGCGGCGGCCACCGCCGCAGCCCGCGAGATGGCCGCTCACAAGCGGGCCGAGGCGCGGTTCCGGGCCCTGCTCGAGTCGTCCCCGGACGCCATCGTCATTGTGAGCGGCGACGGTGCCATCCAGCTCGTCAACGCCCGGACCGAGCAGCTGTTCGGTTTCGACCGTGACGAGCTCGTCGGCCAACCGGTCGAGATCCTGGTCCCGGAGAGCCTGCGGGGGCCCCACGAGAAGCACCGCGCCGCCTACTCCGACCGTCCCCACGTCCGGATGGGCCCGGACCTCGAGCTGCGGGCGCGCCGGCGCAACGGCTCCGAGTTCCCGGCCGAGATCTCCCTGGGCCCGCTGGATCTGGAAGGCGGGCCCGTGGTGTCGGCCACCATCCGCGACATCACCGAGCGCAAGCGAGTGGTCGAGAAGCTGGCCGCCCAGTCGGCCGAACTGGCCCGTTCCAACGCCGATCTCGAACAGTTCGCCTACGTCGCATCCCATGACCTGCAAGAGCCACTTCGTCACGTATCGGTCTACGTGCACAAGCTGGCCGAGGGTTATCAGGACGTGGTCGACGAGCGTGGCCGGCGCTACATCCGTTACATCGTCGACGGTGCGACCCGGATGCAGCAACTGACCGACGGGCTTCTCGAGTTCTCCCGCGTCGGGCGCTCGGGCCAACAGCTGCGCCCGGTGGACCTCAACCGGGTCGTGGCGGCCGCGGTGCGAGCGGTATCGGTCCGGGCCGCGCAGGCCCAAGTGGTCATCTCGCTCCCTGATCTGCCGCATGTCGTCGGCGACGAAGACATGCTCTACCGCCTTTTCGTGAACCTGCTTGCCAACGCCGTCAAGTTCGGCCGGGCCGACCGTCCCCCCGAGGTCGGGATCTCGGCCCGGACCGGCGCCCCGGGGTGGTGGCAGATCACCGTGCACGACAACGGTATAGGCATCCCGGCCGAGTACCGGGAGACGGTGTTCGGGCTCTTCGAACGCCTGCACGGCCACGCCTACCCGGGTACGGGCATCGGCCTTTCCGTAGCCCGGCGCATCGTCGAGGCTCACGGCGGTAGCATCGGGCTGGACGAGCCCGCCGGCGGCGGCACCCGGGTGACATTCAGCCTGCCCGGCCTGGACCGCTCGCCCGTCCCGGGCCCGTAGAGACAGGCCGCACCAGCGACAGGGCGCACCAGTGACAGGGCAGGGGGCCTCATGGCTGTAGGGTCCACATCGATGGGAACAGCAAGCTCGGACCGGGGCCGTCGCTCGGCCCTGTGCGGCGTCCTGGCTGTGATCGTGGCCGTGGTTGGCCCACTTCAGGCTGGCCGGCCCGGCCCGGCCGCGCCACCCCGGGACAAGACCCTGTACACCAGCGGTACGGCGACGGCGCCGCCTACCGACTTCAACCCGCTCGACCCGGGCCGCGCTTACACCGGGACGCAGGGCTTGCTGTACGAGCCGCTCTTCCTGTACGACCCGGTCCACGACAAGTTCATCCCGTGGTTGGCAGCAAGCGGGTCGTGGCTCTCGGCCACCACGTACCGCATTCAGGTGCGGGCTGGCGTGGACTGGGTCGACAGCCGCCGAGGCTCGGTTGTGGGTGCCCTGCGCGGCGCCGACGTCGCCTACTCCATAGAACTGGCGGCAACGGACAAGGCCGACCCTTTCAACTCTGACGTGGCCGGCGTGCAAAAAGTCACGGCCGCGGGCAACACGGTGACAGTCGATTTCAAGGCGCCGGTGGGCTACGAGCCCTGGCAGCAGTTCCTGTGGCACGCCCCGGTGGTGCCCGAGGCCCAGTGGTCGCGTCTGGCTCGGCGGGCCCAACTAGACGGCTCCAATTTGGCCCCCGTCTCCACGGGGCCGATGCTGCTGGTCAGTACCGGTCCCACCCAGGCCTGCTACCGCGACAACTCCCACTGGTGGGGCGCCGCCCAGCTCCGGCTTTCGTTCCGGTTCGAGTACCTGTGCGCGGTCGTCAGTCGTTCGAGCGGGGATGACCTGTCGGACCTGCTCGACGGCCGCACCGACTGGAGCAACCAGCTGCTGCGGGGCATACCGGACCTGGCGGCGGGCCGAACGGGTGGGTACGACATCAAGACTTATTATCCCGGGCCGCCGTACATGCTCCCGGCCGCGACGGCGTGGCTCGAGATGGACACGGCCCGAGCGCCGATGAGCAACGTGGACTTCCGCCGGGCCGTCGCCTACGCGCTCGACCCGCGGACCATAACTTCGGGCGTCTACACCGGGACCGTCACCGGTGCCAACCCGACCGGCTTGCTCCCCGGTCTGGGCGCCTATGTCGACCAGAGCGAGGTGAAGAAGTACGGGTTCTTCTACTCGACGTCGGTGGCCAGGAAGGCTCTGGCCAAGTCGGGCTATCGCGGGCAGCGCCTGACACTCGAGGTGCCCAGCGGACCGACGGACCAGGTCAATGCCGCCGCCACGATCTGCCAGCAGCTCGCCAAAGTGGGGGTGCACGTGTCGACCGTTGTCAAGCCCGCGGCAGAGCGCGACGCAGATGTCGTCAACGGGAATTACGACATGGTCATCGCCTACGGTCCGACCCTCAGCTCCACGCCGTGGACCTACTTCGACTCGGTGTACCAGTTGCCCCTGCACCAGCGCCAGGACGCCGGGCTCAACGACGAGCGTTACTCCGACCCGGCGGCGTGGGCGCTGGTCGAGCGGGCGGCACAGACGCCTTCCACCGCGCCCGAGGCTTCAGCCAAGATTTACGCCGCGCTGGAGGCCGACTTCCTCCAGGATCTGCCGGAGGTGCCGCTGTGGTACAGCGGGGCCTGGTTCCAGGCCAACACGAGCTACTGGCACGGCTATCCCTCGAGCACGACCCCGCCCGACGAGTACACACCGGTGATGTGGGCCGGGTGGCTGGGTTCGATGACGACCGTTTACGCATTGGCGCAGCTCAAGGCGCGCTGACCCTGCCGCCTGAGGCGAGGTCAAAAACCGGCTGAGCTGGTGTACCGTTGGTCTTGGACTTGGGAGCCTTCTTGCCGAGTAGTAAGCGTGCCACGATGGACGAGGAACTACGAGTGAAGGTTGGCACGGAGGTATAGAGCTGGTGCCACTTTCAGAACACGAACAGCGCGTCCTCCACCAAATTGAACGTCAGTTCCACCAGGAGCGTGGGCTTGCCCGGTCTTTGCGCGTCCCGGCTGACAGCCGCGAGGCGGTGCGCAATGCCAAACGGGCCGCGGGCGGCTTCGTCGTGGGCTTGCTGGCGCTGTCGCTCTCGTTCGCCTTCTCCTGGGTCCTGGGGCTGGTGGGCTTCGTCATCATGCTGGCCACCGGAGTAGCCCTCGTGCAGAGCCTGCGCCGCCTGGGGCGCGACCGTTGGCGGCGGGCGGGCGCCGACCGTGACGGCGGGGGCCCGGAGGTTGTCGGCCGCGAGCCCTGGGGCCGTCCCCGCCGGCAGGAGGGCGGGAGATGGTGGAGCGTGGGAGGCCGCCCCAGCGGCAAGGACGACGACGACTTGAACTGACGGGCGCCGCTACTACGGTGTGTGGGTGTGAAGATCTATGTCCTGTTGGCGGACAGAGGCACCCAGAACCCCCACAACGGCACCCTGAGCCTGCTCAACGTGGGCTGGGCGGTCACCCAATTGCGCCGCCCGATGGGCCTGGGCCCTGGCTTGGGCATGGCGGCGGCGCCGCTGCTGACCGGTCCCCAGGTCGTCGTGGTCTTGATCGAGGCCGAGCTCGCCATGTGCAACAGGTCGTTGACGCTCGAGATCGAGCTGCTCACCGAGGACGGCGAGATCGTCGAGGTACCGGGGCCGGCCGGCCCCCAGGCGGTGCGCCTGGAGCAGTCCCTGATGGTGCCCAGCCCCTCGGGAGTACCCACCGGCTTTCCCGGCCGGGCCACGGCCATGATGGAGCTGCCCACCGGTTTACCCTTGTCTCCCGGCATTTACCGCTGGCAGGCTCGTGTCAACGGCAAGGAGGAGGACGACTGGTCGGCCCATTTCTACGTGGCCGCTCCGCCCCAGGCGCCGACCTTCGGGTTCCCCGCCCCCTCCGAGTGACCGGCCCGGGCCGCTAGGGTGGGCTTCGTGCTCCCCGTCGGCAAATCGGCGCTGGCCGCACTGGTCCGCAGGCCGTCGCTGTGGGGGACCGCCCTGCGCCAGGGGCGGGCCGTCGTGCCTGCTGCGTGGTGGGCCCGATGGCCGCCCCTCCCGATGCCGACGCGCCGGTATTTGGCCTTGCGCCTCGAGGCCATGTACGGCCCGGGCGGCGGCCGGCTGAGCCCGTCGGAGCTGGTCGGCTACCTCGAATGGTGCCGCTGGATGCGGGCCCTGGCGCGCTAAGTTTCTTCTTGTGCCTGCCGCAACCTTGGCCGCCCGGGCGGGTACCCCTCTCCCTGTACCTCTCATACGCCCGTTCCCGGTACCTCTCATACGAAGGTAGGCGGACATGTCGCGAGCGCTCGTCCTAAACGCCACTTACGAGCCGCTCTGTGTAGTGCCCGCCAGACGAGCGCTGCTGCTGGTCCTGCAGGCCAAGGCCGAGTTGTTGGCGGCGACGGGCCGGGTCTTCCACTCCGCCCGGGTCAGCGTGGCCGAGCCGTCCGTGGTACGCCTGTCCTACTTCGTGCGCGTACCCCACCAGGCGCACGTGGCCCTGAGCCGGCGGGCCGTCTTTGCCCGGGACGGTCACCGTTGCCAGTACTGCGGCGCGCAGGCCGAGAACATCGACCACATCGTGCCCCGCTCCAAGGGGGGCCCTCACGCCTGGGACACAGTCGTTGCCGCCTGCCGGCGGTGCAACGCCCGCAAGCGTGACCATTTGCTAGAGGAGACCGGGATGAAATTGCGCCACCCGCCCTGCGCCCCCCGGGGCCGGCAGTGGGCGCTGGTGGCCCTGGGAGCAGTGTTGCCTGACTGGGAGCCCTACCTCGGCCTGCCGGCCCAGGTGGTGCAGCTGAACCTGTCCGAGGAGGGCGCCGCCGCGCTGTCGGCCTGATGCCGTTCGCGCTGGAGCGAGTGCGGGGAACGGTGGCGGAACTGCACGAACAATCGGCCCGTCTGGTGGCCGGCCCCGTGCCTGTCCGCTCGGCCCGGGCCCATCAGCCCGTGGACCGGGCCGTGGTGCTGGGTAGTGGCCAGCCCGACGACTGCGTCGACCGGGAGGCGTGCGCGGCGGCCGGGGCGCAGGTCGTGCGCCGCCGCAGCGGTGGGGGGGCGGTCCTGGTCGAGCCGGGTGGACTGGTCTGGGTCGACCTCGTGGTCCCGGCCGGCGACCCCCTGTGGCGGGCCGACGTCGGCCAAGCGGCCTGGTGGGTGGGTGAGGCGTGGGCGCGGGCCCTGAGCCAAGCGGGCCGGCCCGGGTTGGAAGTGTGGAAAGGGCCGATGCTGCGGCGGGAATGGTCCTCGCTCGTCTGCTTCGCCGGGCGGGCCGGCGGGGAGGTCACGGGGCCGGAGGGGAGCAAGGTGGTCGGCATATCGCAACGGCGCACCCGTCACGGCGCCCTGTTCCAATGCGCCTGCTTGCTGCGTTGGGAGCCCTCCGAACTGCTGCGGTTGTTGCGCATGGCGCCGGCCGAGCGCGCCCGTGCCGCCGGTGAACTTTCCGGGGTGGCATCCGGGGCCGGCGGGGGGACACAGGACGAGATCCTGGCCCACCTGGTGCGAGCCTTGCCCTAGCCTTAGCGGGCCCGGCCCGTACCGCGAAAAGCCGGGGCGGTGGTCGGCCCACCGCCCCGGCTCTTGCGTTGTCCAGCTGTCCCTGCCTGTAACGACTGGCCTGCCCGTCGAATTACTGGCCTGCCCGTCGAACTACTGGCTTGCCTGTCG
>PMLI01000202.1 GCA_003158835.1 Acidimicrobiaceae bacterium | reverse complement strand
TGGAAGAGCAGCCGAAAACCCTCCTCCGAACTGCGCCGAGCCGCTTCGGCGGCCCTCTCGGCCGATTCGGCGGCGCGGGCGTCCATCCCGAAGGACAGATCCTCGGCGACACCGTCCAGGAAACGGACCTCCTCGTCGTCGAAGGCTCCGGCCTCCCCCGAGTACACCGTGAGGGCGCCGACCACCGAGCCCCGCAGCCTCAGGGGAAAGGCGGAGAAAGACCGCAAGGTTCGCAACTGGCCCACGGCAATATCTGTAGAAACGGCGGGCGCACCACTCGTGACGGCCCGTTCTGTTGGCCCCTGGCCCGGCCGTGACCGGCAGTCGACCGAGAGACGCGCTCGCTCCAAGTGCTCTCGGTCGGCCCCGGACCAGGCGGCCGGCTCGACGCGCCCCGATGAACCGGTGAAACCGATCCAAGCCATGCGGTGGTGAGCCTCGCTCAACACGGCGTCGCACACGGCCTGGAAGAGCGCCTGACGGTCGCGTACGCGGGCAATGGCGTGCCCGACCGCCACCCGGGTCGCATAGAAGCGTTCCAGCCGTACCGACTGCCCTTGGACCTCCCGGCACACCGTTGCCTGAGAAACCGCGCCCGCATCGGAACAAAGTGCAGACCACGTCCTCATACACCAAATCTCGACCTCCCGTCCCTCCGGTAATAGGGCCGTGTGTCACTCTCTGCCACCGACAGTGTTGATTGGCCACGTCAGGCGGTCATGGCGACCACGGGCACCACTTTGACGGGGGCGGCGCCGCCGCCCGACTGGGACGGGGTGAGAGAGGGCCGTGATCGTGGTTACTGTGCAGGAGGGCAACCGGGAGGACGAGATGGCAATGGGACAGAGGGGCGCGATCGGCGCCCGGCGAGAGCGGGCCGGCTGGGTACTTCAGCGTGCCCGAAGTGGGCGGGCCGCCGTGGCCGTGGCCGGGGTATTGTCCGTCGGCCTGGCCGCGTGCGGGTCGGCGCCCGTCGCCACCGTGAAGCTCTCGGTGTCTTCGGGGCCTGCGGGCACGGTCGTCCAGGTCAGCGGGACGGCCGGCAAGGGCTGCGTCCTGGACAAGAACTGGCTCGGTTTCGACTTCGAGCGCCTCGGCCAGCCCAACAAGGGCCCGGTCACCCAGATGACGACACCGGTGGCGACCAATGGCTCCTGGTCAGCCATCTTCGAGATCCCTTCGTACCTGGGGGCATCGTCGGGGCGGGGACCGGCGGCGCCGGTCGCCCCGGGCCGCTACCAGGTGATGGCGCCCACGTGCGAAAAGGGGAAAGCGGCTACGGCTGCTTTCACGGTGACGGCCGGTACGCCGGCCGGTGGCGCCACCAAGTACGTGGCCATGGCGGTTACCCCTGACGGCCAGGGGTACTGGTTGGCACAGGCCGATGGCGGCGTCAACGCCTACGGGGACGCCCACTCCTACGGGTCCCTGCCGGCCCAGAAGGTGAACCCCGCTACGCCCATCGTCGGGATGGCCCGCACCTACTCCGACAAGGGTTATTGGCTGGTGGGGGCGGACGGGCACGTCTATGACTTCGGTGACGCCCGTTCTTATGGTTCGTTGCCCGCCCAGGAGGCGGCCCTGGCCCTGGTCACCGGCATGGCCGTTACTCCCGACGGCCTCGGGTATTGGCTGGCGAGCGCCAGCGGGCACGTGTACGCCTTCGGCCACGCCCGCTCCGCCGGCTCGCCCAGCGCCAACCTGGCCCCTTACGACGCCATCGGGACGCGTAACGGCGGTGGCTACGTGGTGACGGCGGCGAGCGACGGTGCCGTGTACCTGTTCCCGGGCGGCACCCTTTCGTCCTATGGGCCGGGCTCCGCCCTGTCGGGCTGGCTCGTCGGCACCGCCGTCACCCCCAGCGGCAACGGCACGTGGGAGGCGGGCATGGACGGCGGGGTCATCACGTGGGGCGATGCAAAGTTCTACGGGTCCGTGCCCAGCATCAACGGCACGCTCAAGGCCCCGGTCACCGCCATGGCGGCGACTCCCGATGGCCTCGGGTACTGGCTGGTCGGCGGGGACGGGGCTGTGTTCAGCTTCGGCGACGCCCACTTCTTCGGGTCCCCGGTGCCGCCGAGCTAACGGGGGTGTGGGCAGCCCTGCGGGCACGGACCAACCTGGCGGCGAGGCCCGAGGATCTAAAGACCGCCCTTCTCGATGACGTGCAGCGGCTGCTGGACCGGTGGCGCTCCGAGTTCGCGGGCCGGCCGGACCTCGAGCGCGGGCGCCTGCTGCTCCTGGCGCTCGAGCGCGAACAGATCGTCGCCGTGGCCTACCGGGAAGAGGCCGTGGCCGGCCGGGTGGCGGCGTTGGACGTCAGCAACGACGCCCGCGACTGCATCCGCCAGGCCCTCGTTTGGATCTGGAAAGACGAGCAGCTGCACGCCGAGTACCTCCGGGGCTCGCTCCTGCGGGCCGGTGACTTCAGGGCGACGGCAGTGGTGTACGGCCGGCAACTCCAGGGGGCGCTTTCGGGTTGGACGTCGGCCACCTCCAATCACCGCGAGGCGCGGACGGCACCCTTCCGGGCTGGCGCCGCCGGCCTACTGGTGGCCTTGGCCGCGGCCACCCGGCAGGTCCCACCCGTGCTCCGTCGCGAGCTGCGCTACCAGACCTTCCGCCATTACTGCCGGCTCAACGTGGCCCTCGAGGCCAGCGCCGAACTGGCCTACGGACGATTGGTGGAGCTGGCCCAGAGCCCCGCAGAGCGGGCGGCGTTCCAGCGCATCCGTGACGACGAAGCTCGCCACGCCGCCGCCTTCCGCCTCCTGGCCGGCGCCCTCACGAAGGACGACCGGCTGGTCGCGCCCGGCGCCGAGGCCGACCTGGCGGCCCGGCTCGGCGCCATCAGCATCTGGTTCGTCCCGGCCCACCTCAGGCCCGCCCGGCCCGCGGCGGGAGCGGCCCCGGCGGGAGCGGCCCCCGAGGCGGGCCCCGGCCGTTTGCCCCGCAGCTTCGGTTCGCGTCAGACGGTGGCGGTCCGCCGCGGGCACCACCGTTCGGACCAGGCCGCGGTGGTGGAGGAGTGCCTGGACCGGGCTGGACTGGGGGAAATGGCGACCGGCGCCTCGTCCGCCGCCGTCAGGGTCGCTTTCATGCTCGGCTACGACCGCCGGGACCGGTCCAACGTCACCAGCCCCGCCATGGTCGAGCTCTTGGCCCGGTACCTCCGGCGTCACGGTGTGGACGATGTCGCCGTTCTCGAGGCGCCGACCGTCTACGGCAATGACTACGCCCACCGTTCGGTGGCCGAGGTGGCCTCCTATTTCGGCTTCGTCTCGCCCTCTTACCGGGTCGTGGACATCAGCCAGGACCTGCAGCCGTTCAGTTATGAACGAGGGTTCGTGGAGCACGCCATCAGCCGGACGTGGCATGCGGCCGACGTGCGGGTCGTGATGCCGAAACTGCGTACGGCACCGACGGACTTCGCCCACCTGAGCCTGTGCACGCTCGAGGGCACCACCGGCCGGATCGACGACACCGTGTACGCCAGCCGCCAGGTCGACTACCGCTCGGCCACCATGATGCTGCTGGACGTGGCGCCGCCGGACTTCGCGGTCGTCGACGGCTGGGCACCCGTGGCCGACGGTCCCTTCGGGGTCATGGGCTGCCACCGCCCGGCCCTCGTCCGCTACGTGTACGCCGGCGCCGACGCCTTGTCCGTCGACGAGGTCGTCTTGGGCGACCTCGGCGTGACCGACCCCCGCCGGGCTCCCATCGTCCGCCTGGCGTACCACTGGTTCGGGCTGGGGCCGGAGGCGGTGACCGTGGACGGCGAGCATCCCGATCTGCACGGCGAGCTGCGTGGCGCCCACGCCTCCCGCTTGTGGCGCGCCCTCGGGCTGGTTTCGGCTCCCGTGTACGTGTACCTGAGCCACGGGGGAAGGGTCTTCGTCCCCGCCTTCGATCCCG
>PMLI01000262.1 GCA_003158835.1 Acidimicrobiaceae bacterium | reverse complement strand
CGTAGACACGATCATCGAGTCGGCCGCGTAGCTCAAGAAGCGTTCCCCCGAAATGGCGAGACTGGTGTTGATCGTGTGCTTGCCCGAGGGACGCGCCAGCACGATGTCGTTGAGGCCCGCCGCCCGGTACCGGGGCTCGCCCTCCCGCCCTACGTGGCCGTCTTGGCTCCCATGCCCGTCAGGGCCGTCGGGGATGACCAGGGCGTCAATCGTCATCCGCCGGTCCAGGTGATAATCGCCCTCCAGGAACCGCTGAATTGCGTGCTGCAACCCGTCAGGCT
This sequence comes from Acidimicrobiaceae bacterium, assembly GCA_003158835.1. Taxonomy (GTDB): domain Bacteria; phylum Actinomycetota; class Acidimicrobiia; order Acidimicrobiales; family Palsa-688; genus Fen-671. Next base: position 12,400 of record PMLI01000262.1, on the reverse strand, counting down.
CGGCCGCCGTGAGATAGCCGAACCGGCCGAAATTGACGCCCAGCACGGGCACACCGGACCCCAGCGCCATCCCCACAGCCCGCAACATGGTGCCGTCACCACCCAGGCTCACCACCAAATCCAGGTCCGCGATGCTCGCTATTTGGGCCTGAGGCGGGCGGACCTCATCCAGGAACACGGCCTGATGGCCCCGCTCGGCCAGCCATGCTCCCACGGACTTGGCGATTTTCACCGCTTTGGGGCGCTCGGAATGGGGGGCAAAGCCGATCCGCGCCATTTCATTTCCCCCCATCGGTGTTGGGAACAAGTCGGGGCACTCCCGACAGGGCCAGTGCGTCCATGCAGCGGGCCATGTCTGCCCGGGCTACTCGCGAGGAGGCTGTGCCATCAGGGGCGTCGCCGGTCTGGGCGGGACGCGCCCCTAGCGGTTTGGCGCCATTGCGCAGATGGAGGAAGAACTCCACGTTGCCCTCCGCCCCGAGCAGTGGCGACGGCATCCCGCCCACGACGGCGGCGCCGGCCGCTTCGAACGCACCGGCGACGTCGCACAGGACGCTGGCCCACACCTTGGGGTCCCGCACCACGCCCTTACCCTTGGAGACCACGGCCCGGCCCGCCTCGAACTGGGGCTTCACCAGTACGACGAGATCCGCGGCCGGCTTGGCCAGGCTCAGCAATGCCGGCGCCACCATCATGAGAGAAATGAACGACAAGTCTGCCACGACCACGTCGAAGCGGCGCCCTCCCAGGTCGGCGGGCCCAAGGTAGCGCACGTTGGCGCGCTCCACCACCTCCACCCGCGGGTCCCGGCGGAGCCTCTCCAGCAACTGCCCGTGCCCCACGTCAACCGCGACGACGTGCGCCGCCCCGTGCGCCAGCAGGCAGTCCGTGAACCCACCGGTCGACGCGCCGGCGTCGAGGGCCTGCCGTCCGGCGACGTCGAGGCTGAAATGGCCGATGGCGGCGTCCAACTTCTCGCCTCCCCGGCTGGCAAAGCGAGGCGGCGGGCCCTTGACCACGAGCGGCTCGGACGAGGCCACTTGACGGGATGCCTTGTCCGCCACCGCGCCCGCGACAAGCACACGGCCGGCATCGACAAGCGCGGCCGCCTCGGCCCGGCCGGGCGCCAGGCCCCGGGCTACGAGCTCGGCATCGAGCCTCTTCTTGGCACCCAGTTCAGGCCCGTTCCCGGCTCGATGTCCCGCTCCGGGCCCCGGCGGCCGGGCCGGCGCGGCCGGCTTTACGAGTTGCGGAAGCTTTGGCGGCGGGCGCTTTGGCCGCGGAAGCTTTGGCGGCGGGCGCTTTGGCAACAGTCGCCTTATTGCTGGCCGCCGCCTTTTGGGGCGCCGCGCTCTGGCCTGCGCTGGCCGCCTTGGTCGCGGCGCTCTTTCGCACCCCCGACGCCTCAGCCGTGGTGGCGCCGACCGTCTTGGGCGCGCCCGACGTTCTGTTGGCCGCCGTGGTCTTCCCGGCGCTCGCCCTGGGGGCGCGCCCAGCTCTCTCGCCCGCCGCCGGTGCCCCGCCGCCGGCCCCTGCTCCGCCGCCACCCGTGCCTCCCCTCAGGTGTTCCTCCAGGTGCTCGAGGTCCTTGAAAAGGACTGAAGCCTCTTTGCGCAAGGCGCTGACGACGTCGGCGGCAGCGCGCCTGCCCTCATCGACCAGCGTCCCAGCCCGGTGCTTGGCGTCCTCCTTGGCATTATCCCGAGAGCCGAGCAGCTGCTCGGCCACCTGCTTGGCCCGCGCCGCGGCCACTCCCATAAGGGCGGCAGCCGCTTGGCCGCAGCGCTTCAGCTCATCTTCTGTTCCCATACCCGAAGTGTAGGGCGGCCGGCGCCGCGCCGGGGCGGGCGGACGGCCGATCGCGGGCCGCTGGTAGCGTCGAGCATATGCACAACCTGCCGTGGGAGCTCGTCATTTTCGACAACGACGGGGTCGTCGTGGACAGCGAACCGCTGGCGTCGGTTGCCACCTCACAGGTTTTGACTGCTCTGGGCCACCCCATGACACCTGAAGCCTGCGACCAAGCCTTCAAGGGGAGCAGCCTGCCCGACACCCGCCGGCGGGTCGAACAGAGCAGCGGCCGGCCGCTGCCAGCCGATTTCGAGGACCGTTACCTGGCCCGGGCCTCCGAATTGATCGGCTCTCAACTGCGTCCCGTGCCCGGCATCGAGGCCGTGCTCGACGTTCTCGACGAGGTTGGCCTGCCGTACTGCCTGGCCTCCTCAAGCCGGCGCGACCTGATTTCCTTGGCCCTGCGAACGACCGGTCTAACGGAGCGTTTCGGGGCCCGTTGGTGGGGCGCCGAGGACGTGGCCGAGTGCAAGCCGGCGCCTGACCTTTTCCTTTTGGCGGCGCGGTCCATGGGTGCACAACCCCAGGACTGCGTCGTGGTGGAGGACTCCCCGACCGGGGCGTTGGCGGCACGGGTCGCCGGCATGGCCGTACTCGGCTTTGCCGCTACCACCCCGCCCGAGTACCTGGCCCTGGCCGACCACATCTTCACGGACATGGCCGAACTACCGGCGCTGCTCCTGGGCGGGAGGGCTGCTCCGGGGAACATCTCCGGGGCTCCCGGGGACCAAATCTAGGGCCGGCCCAGGTAGTCGCTGACCAGCGCGGCCAGATCCGGGCCGACCCGGTCGGGCGCCGGGACCACCGGGAGGTCAGAGGCGCGAGTCACTCCCGATAGGACCAGGCCGAAGCGAGCCCCGACCCGCATGGCGAAAAGGCCATCGGTATCGGGCCTGTCGCCGACCATCACGCTCAACGAGCCGAAACGTGTTTTCACCAAAGCCGCCATCGGCTCGTGAGGCTTCCCGGCGACCTCGGGCTGGCGCCCCGACGCCGTCGCCACGAAGGCCACCAGAGCGCCGGCACCGGGCAGGAGCCCGCCGTTGGGGCCACCAGTGGGGAAGGTGGCGTCGGTGTTGGTGGCGATGAACCGGGCCCCCTGCCGGACGGCCGTGGCCGCGTTGGCCAGCGCGCCGTAATCCAGTTGCAGAGTACGACCGACCACGACGGCATCTGGGCTCTCGGCCGCCCCGACCTCCTCTACGTCCCGGGCCGCCAGGGCCTCTCTTATGCCCCGGTCCCCGACTATCGCCACCCGGCTCCCCCGGGCCAGAAGCGACGCCGCCGCCTGAGCCGAGGTGACGACGTCCTGCGCCGCGCATTCGATGCCGGTCCGGCCCAGAGCTTCCACGTGCCCGGCCAGCGAGGGCCCGGAATTGTTGGTCAGGAAGACGACGCGCTCACCGGCCTGGCGCAACGTCTCCACCGCGCTCGCCGCGCCCGGCAGTGCCCGCCCCGCCAACCATACGACGCCGTCCAGGTCCAGCGCCCAGGTCACAGTTCGTTTCGCAATTATGGCTCTTTTCGCGGCTGTGGCACTTACAGGCTGCGAGCCACATAAGTCAGTTGGGCACCCACTATCGCAGCCCCGATAACGAAGAGGTAAATCGTAGCAATGGTCAGGCGCTGGGTGGGCAATAGCGAGTGGTAGGCCCGGGAGGCGGGGCTGTTGCGGTTGCGCCAGCGGTGCCAGAGCTCGAAACCGCCGAGCACCACCACGATCAGCACGACGGGGCTCGGGAACAAGAACTCGAACACGACTAGGCACACCAAGCCCAATAGCCAGAGCACCGGGTGCAGGGCGGCTACGGCCCGCCCGCCGTCCAGAGGCAGCACGGGCAGCAGGTTGAAGAGGTTTACAAAGAACCCGAAAAAGGCCAGGGCCATCAAGAACTTGGACCCGGTGGCATTGGCCCAGAACCCCACCACGGCCGAGGCGGCGGTGCCCACGAGGGGCCCGGCCAGGCCCGACAAGGCTTCCTGAAAGGCGCTCCGGGGCGCGCCCTTCATGCTGACGAAGGCGCCCATGAAGGGGATGAAAAGAGGCGCCGACGCCGGCACGCCCTGGCGGCGGAGCTCGATCACGTGGCCCATCTCGTGGACCAGGACCAAAAGCACGATGCCGACGGCAAAAGACCACCCGAACAGCAACGAGTAAGCCACGATCGACACGAACATGTATAGGACCAGCCCGACGTACTTGACCTTGAGCATCAGCGCACCGAACTTGGCCAGGAAGGCCCCGACGGCTGCCAGGGTGGCCCCGACCCGTTGCCAGGCGCGGCGCAGCACCCCGGGCGGCTTGCCGCGCCACCCGGGGCGCCCGGGACCGCCCGCGCCGGGGGCGTCGCTCGGGCCGCTCGGGCTGGCCCGGCCGGCAAGACCAGTGCCGGCAGAGACCGGGACGGCGCTGGGGCTGGGCCACCAGTAGGAAGGCGGTTGCGCCTGATGTCCGTCGGACGCCCCGAGCGCACCGTGGGCGGTGCCGCCGCTACCCGGCACGGGCCCGGTCCCCGCTGCGGGGGACCGGGGCGGCACAACCACGGCCGTGGGCCAGCTCGGCTCGGCCCCGTCAGCCTGGTCGCCCCAGCGGGGCCCGTTCAGCTGCACTGGTTGTCGGCCCTGGGCCACACGGTCTTCATACCGCCACGATACCGATGCACCCGCACCACGTCGTGTGCCGGCGCGGGCGCCCACCGGCCGGCCCGACCGGCACGGCCCTGACCTGCCCCTTTGGTCCTGANNTTGGTCCTGACCTGCCCCTTTGGTGACCTCGCTAAAGTCGGGACCATGCCGGAGCTCCTCCCGTTTGCGGGCCTGCGCCCCAACCCGTCCCTGGCCGGCCCCCTGGACGGCCTGGTCTGTCCGCCATACGACGTGATCACGGAGGAACAACGTCAGGTACTCCTCGACCGCAACCCCTACAACGTCGTGCGGCTGGAGCTGCCCAACGGGGATTACGCCGGCGCGGCGCGGCTGCTTGGCCAATGGAAGGCGAGCGGGGTGCTGGCACGCGAGGACGCCCCTGCCCTGTACGGCTATCGCATGACCTCCCGTACCCCTGACGGGCAAACTCGCCACACTGTGGGGGTGATGGGAGCGCTGGTCCTCGAACCGCCGGGACAGGGCATACTGCCGCACGAGCACACCACGCCCAAGGCCAAGAGCGACCGTCTCGAGCTCATCAGGGCCACCCGCTGCAACACATCGCCCATCTGGTGCCTGTGCTCCGAGGCCGGTCTGGCCGATGCTCTCGGCCCGGTCCCGGGCGGGGACGGGCCGGCCCGTCCCGCCCGCGCCGTCGACGATGACGGCAACCTGCACGAGATCTGGCCCATGTTCGACCCTGCGGCCCACCAGTCGGTGGCGGCCGTCGTCGCCGCCCGCCCATTGCTGGTGGCTGACGGCCACCACCGCTACGAGACCGCCCTGGCCTACCAGGCCGAGCGCGATGGCAAGCACCAGTCCGAGCGCAATGGCGAGACGCACCAGACCGGGCACCAGACGGGGCACCAGACGGGGCACCGGGGGCAGGCCGCAGGCGCCGCTGAGCCCGGACGCGCCGGCTACGACGCCGTGCTGTGTTACGTCGCCGAGCTGGCCGAAGAACACCTCCAGGTCCTGGCCATCCACCGGGTCGTCTCCGGCCTGCCCGCGGGCACGGACGTGCTCGGGGCCCTCGCCCCCGCCTTCGAACTGGAACAGGCGCCGGCCCAGGGTGCCGCTCTGCCGGCCCGGATGGCGAGCGCCGGAGCCCTGGCCGTGGTCACCCGTGACGCCACTTACCTGGCCGTCCCTAGGCTGGAGGTGCCGGGCGGAGGACCGGACCTCGACTCGAGCCAAGCCGACGCCGCCGTGCGCGCTCTTCCCGCCCACCGGTTGCACTACGAGCACGACGCCCCCGCCGCGATGGCAGTGGTCAGATCGGGCGCGGCCGACTTCGCCATCCTGTGCCGGCCCGCCCCCGTCGCCCAGATCGCCCGGACCGCCCACGGGGGGTGGCGCATGCCCCCGAAGACGACCTTCTTCTGGCCCAAGCCACGCACCGGTATGGTGCTGCGGGACTTCGAAGGGTGACCGCCCCAGGTACTTAGCGGAAACTCATCTTCTCTTCATGTAGGTAGTCGATACTTGATTAAGGTTGCCCTTTTTGGGAGCAAGGAGACATCAGGATGAGCGACGACCAGGACGCAAACCTTTACCCCTTCACACCTCCCCCACCCGACCCGGACGGGCCCGCCCGGGCAGTGCGCCCCCGTAGGCCTCGCCGCTCGCGCCTGACCAAGACGGCCGCGGGCCTGGCGGTCATCCTGGGCACGGGTACCGGAGCCGCCGCCGTCGCCCTGGCCACCTCCTCCGGCACCGTTCCCGCCTCGGCCTCGAGTGCCACGGCCACCACCAACGGCACCACCAACGGCACCACCGCTCCCTCGGCCGCCACGACCACGCCTTCGCCGAACCCCAAGGTACGACGGGGCTTCTTCGGGGGGCCGGGCGGGGGCCCCGGGAACTTCATGAGCCGCGGGCCGGCCGCCTTCGGCGCTTTTGGCGGCGTCCTAGGAGCTCTTGGTGGTAATGGCGTAGTGCACGCCAGCTGGACGGTAAAGGCCGCCAACGGCACCTACCAGACCATTGACACCCAGTACGGCACGGCCGAGGCGGTGAGCTCCAGTTCGATCACCGTAAAGAGCGCCGACGGCTTCAGCCAAACCTACGACGTGAGCGGCTCCACCATCGTGGACGCCGACTACGAGGGCATCCTCTCGGTGAAAGTGGGCGACACCGTCAGCGTCCAGGCGTCGGCAGACGGTTCTACGGTGACGGCCCAGCGCGTCCAGGACGTCACCCAGGTCCAAGCCAGCCGTCCGTCCTGGCGCCCAGCCCCCTCGACCGGGAGCAATGGCCCCGCCGCCGGGACGACGACCACCACGCCCCCGACGACCACCCCTCCGGGTGCGGCGTAGGCCTGCCGCCGGCCTCTAGCGGGCACCGCCGCCTCTGGCTCTAGCGGGCGGAGGCGGTTGACGAGCGATGAGGCCGCCGTGACAGCTAGGGCGATGGCCACGACCAGCGCCAACAAACCCGCCCCGACGCGGTCCGGGGTGCCTACCGGGACGCCCCGCACGGCGTCGACCTCATAGCTGCGGTTCAGGTCGCTTGCGTACTTCAACCAGACGGCCACGTTGCTCACCGGGCAAAGGGCGTTCGAGAGGGGACGGGGCTGTATAAAGTGCGCCCATGACCTACGACATGAAAGCCGAGACGATCAGCATTACCGGCCACGGCGGTGACCCGGTCGAGGCGTACCTCGCCCAGCCCCTCGGAGCCGGGCCCTATGGCGGTGTCGTCGTCATCCATCACATGCCCGGCTACGACGAAGGCACCAAGGAGATCACGCGGCGCTTCGCGGCCAAGGGCTACATCGCCCTCATGCCCAACCTGTATTGGCGCGAAGCACCCGGGGCCGCCCCCGATGACGCCGCCGCGGCCGCCCGCGCCCAGGGAGGCGTGCCCGACGAGCGGCTGGTCGGCGATGTCCAGGGCGCGGCCGACCACATCCAGTCGCGGCCCGGCGCCAACGGCAAGGTCGGCACCATCGGGTACTGCTCGGGCGGGCGCCAGTCGTTCCTGGCCGCCTGCTCGCTCCCCCTGGACGCGGCCGTGGCCTGCTACCCGGGGATGGTGGTGAAGCCACCGCCCCCCGCCTTTGCCCTCAACGTCGGCCCCATCATCCACCTGGCCAAAGATCTCCGCTGCCCCCTGCTGGGCCTGTTCGGCGAAGAGGACCAGAACCCCTCGCCGCAGGACGTGGCGGTGATGGACAAAGAACTGGCTCAGCACGGCAAGAACTACGAGTTCCACTCCTACCCGGGAGCGGGGCACGCTTTCTTCAGTGTCGACCGGACTGCCTACCGGCCGGAGGCGGCCGTCGACGGCTGGCACCGGGTCGAGGCCTTCTTCGGCCGTTACCTCGCGTCATAAGGCCGGCCATGTGCACCTATCAGACCGATCACCTCACCCTCAGCGGCAGCGGCAAGGGCGCCGCCGGCTGGTTCCCGCTGTCGGCCGCCACTGTTTACTTCGACCACCCCGTGCACGCCCAGGCCGAGCACACCCTCAACGTGGACTTCATCAACCCCGGGCTGGGCCCGGGGGCCCGGGTGGCAGTGGAGCTCGACCCGGCCTCGGCCCGGGCCCTGGCCCAGGCCATCCTGACCGCGCTGGACATGGCCTCGTTGCCGTCCACGCCCTGATCAGCCCGACCGGCCCGCTCCAGGTCCCGAACCGGTGGGCACCACTGGCCGTGAGCGACCAGCCGTGAGCGACCAGGACGACCCCTGGCTCACCGGGGTACTGCGCGAAGCGTTCTCGCCCCTGGTCCCCGACGACCGCTGGCCATTGGCGGCCGTGGCCGTGGCCGGTGAGCGCACCGGTACCTGGCTCTCGGGCGCTTCGCTCACGTCCGGTTTCCACATCGGCTCGGTGACCAAGACCTTCACCGCCCTCCTGCTCGCCACCATGTCGATCACGGGCCAGATCTCCCCCGAGGACGCCGTCAGCCGGTACCTCCCGGCCGCGTCGGGCTCGCCCACCAGGCTCATCGACCTGGCCACGCATACTTCGGGCTACCCGAGGATCCCCCGCAACCTCAAGGCCCGCATGCTGCTGCGGCTCCGGGACCCGTACTCGCGGGTGCGGGACGCCGACGTCGACCGGGCGTTGCGGAAGCTGAGCCGGCAGCCCGGCCCCCCTCCGCACCCGTTCGAGTATTCGAACTTCGGCTACGGCGTGCTGTCCCGGGCGCTGGCGGCGGCGGGAGGAAGACCGTTCGGTGTCCTGCTGGGCCAGGAGGTATTGGCCCCGCTCAACTTGCAAGGCGTCGTTATGGAGACAGAGCCCGACCCTGACCGGCGGCGCCTGTTCGGCCATAACGGCTCAGGAGCGGAAGTGGAGCACTGGCACAACCCTGCCCTGCTCGGCGCCGGCTGCCTGTTCTCGGACATCCAGGGCATGCGTCGTTACCTGGTTGCCAACCTCCACCCCGAGACCACGCCGTTGCGCGCCGCGTTGGAGCTGGCCCATCAGGCTCGTAAGCCCGCCGGGCCCGCTATGGAGGTGGCGCTGGGCTGGCTGGTACGGGCCACGGACCAGGGGCCGGTCCACTGGCACAACGGGGGGACGGCCGGTTTCGGCAGCTTCATCGGCTTCGACCTGCCACGCCGGCGAGGCGTCGCCGTCCTCATGAGCCTCCGCCACAGCCATGAGCTGGACGAAGCCGCCATGCGAGCCATTTCGGACCTCCGGGCCCAGGGGACCGGCCACTAGGGGGGCCCTGGCGGGCCTCGGCGGGCCTTGACTACGCTTTCGCGGTGAGGGCGGCTATTTGCCTTCTTTTGGAAAGGTCCCGAGCTGTTAAATGGCTGACTATTGCCGGTTCTCCGACGCCGACTGGCCCAAACTGGAGCACGATTGGAACGCCTGGTGGACGGGCGATCTGGAACGTCCTATGGTCGTGCTCGAGACGCATGAGCGGCGCGACGGGGTCGACTGGGGGACCTTCGACCCGTTCCTCACCCAGTTCCCCCCGAACGCACCGGTCGACGACCTGCTCGACCACAGCGGGTTCCTGACCGGCGCGACGCACTATTATGCCGATGCCTACCCCAGATGGGACTGCAATTTCGGGGCCGGGAACGTCACCGCGTTCCTGGGGGCTTCCTGGGAACATAATCACGATTACAGGACGACTTGGTTCCACGGTGCACCGACTGGCTCGATAACGGAGGTCGCGGTGCAGTTCGACTCGGCCAATGCGTTCTGGCAACGGATCTTGGCCACCACCGAGGGCGCCATCGCTCGCTGGGGACGGCACGCCACCATTGGCTACGCCGACCTCGGTGGCAATTTGGACATCATGGCCGGTCTGCGCGGCACCCAGGACCTGCTTTACGACCTTCACGACGCCCCGGAGGAGGTAGAGAGCCTGTGCTCGCAAATAACGGCGGCGTGGCTGCGCTATTACGACCAGCTGGATGCTTTGGTCGCCCCGACCCCGCATGGCTCGTCCTCGTGGGCGCCCCTGTGGGCGCCGGCCCGGACCTATATGTTGCAGAGCGATTTTTGCTACATGGTAGGCCCTGCCGCCTTCGAGCGTTTCGTGCTCCCGGACCTGGAACGCTGCTGCGAGTCAGTGGATTTCCCCTTTTACCATATGGACGGCAAGGGCCAGCTCGTGCACCTCGATATGCTGCTGTCGATCGACAAATTGCGGGGCGTTCAATGGCAACCCGGGGATGGCGCACCGCCCGCGGACCAGTGGCCGGAAGTGTTGCACCGCATCCGCGCCGGCGGCAAGCTCTGCCAGATCTATGTTGACCGGGCGGGTGCCTTCCGGGTCGCCCGGGAGCACGGAGGTAAGGGTTTCGTCTTTTCCATTGTCGAGGCCCTGACGGACGCGCAGGCCTCTGAGTTCCTCGAAGCGTTCCGGCGAGAGTTCTGACGGGCGGCGCCGGGCGGGCCGTGAAGGCGGCCGCAGCGCGGTCCGCGCCCTGGTCCTAATCCGCCTGGCCCGCCCCGGTCCAAGCTTCGAAGAGGCGGGCGTAGTGGCCATCGGCCTCGATCAGCTCGTTGTGGCTGCCGATCTCCACCAGCGCCCCGTCCCGCACCACAGCCACGCGGTCGGCCCGTTCGGCCGCCGGCAGCCGGTGCGCCACCACGATCACGGTGCGCCCCACGGCCAGAGCGGCCAGGGCGGCCTCGGCCTTGTGCTCGGTCCCGGGGTCGATGTTGGAAGTGGCTTCGTCCATGATGAGCACAGCCGGGTCGGTCAGCGCCGCCCGGGCCAGGCTCACCAGTTGGCGCTCACCGGCCGAGAGGTGCGCGCCCCGTTCCCCTACGTCGGTCTGCTCTCCCCGGGGCAGGCTGGCCACCCATCCGGCCAGGCCCAGGCGGGCAACGGCGGCCCGGGCATCCTCGGGGGTCGCGCCCGGCCGGCCCAGCGCCACGTTCTCGAGCACGGTACCTCGGAACAGGAAACCCTCCTGCGGCAGCACGACGATGCGCTCCCGGATGTGAGCCAGCAGTGCCTCGCGTAGGTCTACCCCCCCGAAGCGGACCGAGCCCGCCAGGGGGTCGTACAGCCGGCCGGCCAGCTTGGCCAGGGTCGACTTGCCCCCACCGGTGGGGCCCACCAGGGCCAGGCGCTCCCCCGCCTCGACCCGCAGGTCCACCCCCTCGAGGACGAGGCGCTCGTCCAGCTCTTCGGGTGGCAGGTCGTCGTCGGCCCCTACCCCGTAGGCGAAGTGGACGGCCCGCAGCTCCAGCGTCCCCCGTTCGGGCAGCGTGGACGGGCGCTCTGGGCCCACCATGGCCGGGCCCACTTCCAGCAGCGCGAAGACCGTGGCCATGGCCGCGCCGGAGGACTGGAGCAGGTCGAACAGGGCCGACAGGCTGGTGATGGCGTTGAAGAGGTTGGCCAGGTACAGCACGAAGGCGGCGACGGTACCGACCGTGGTTAGATGCGCCTGTACGAGCAGCGCTCCCGCCACCAAGACCACCACCGAGGAGGTGACCCCCGACCATTCGATCATGGGGAAGAACCGCGAAGACAGCCGTACGGTCGACAGTTCACCGTCGAGCTGGACCTGGTTCACCTGGCGGAAGCGCTCAATGGCAGCGGCCTCCTGGCGGAAGGCCTGGACCACCCTCACTCCCGCCAGGTTTTCGTCGAGCGACGCCAGAGCTTGGCCGATCAGGTCGCGGACGAGCCGGTAGGCCCGGGTCGATGCGGTGCGGTAACGGGCGGAAGCCACCAGCGCAGGCACCAGCGACACGACCACCACGGCGCACATGAGCGGCGACATGACCACCAGGACGACCATCGAGGCGACGAACAGGCCGATGCTGGTGACGAAGCTCGACAGCCCGCTCTGCACCAGGCTTTCCAGCGTGTCGATGTCGGCGGTCATCCGGGACAGCAGCTGGCCCGAGCTCTCGGCCTCGAAGAAGGCCAGCGGCTGGGCCAGGAGGTGCGAGAAGACCCGCCGTCTCAGGTCGTTAAGGAACGACTCGCCTATGCCCGAGACCTGGAGCGTCTGCAGCCGGGTGAGCACGAAATAGGCGATGCTCACGGCCACATAGGCGGCACCGGCGATGTTGACCGTCTTGATGGAGTGATGGAGCACGAGGCCGTCGTTGATGGCATAACCCACCAGGGCCGGACCGGCCAGGGTTGTGGCCAGGCCGGCCAGGAGCACGACCAGGGCCACGGCGATGCGGCGGCGGTAGGGCCGCAGCGAGCGCACCACGACCCGCCACAACCCGGGCGGGCGGGGCTCGGCCGGGCGGCGGTGCGGGAAACGGGGACCGGTCATGACGAGGGCGTCGCGGCCCCGTCTTGTTCGTAGTGCCGGGCTTGGAACTGCTCTTCCAGGTGCTCCAGGCTGAGCACCTGGCGGTAACGCTCCGACGTCGCCACCAGGCTTCCGTGCGTCCCCTGGGCCAGGACCTGGCCCTTTTCTATGAGAACCACCCGGTCGGCTACGGCGAT
>PMLI01000185.1:6179-6418 GCA_003158835.1 Acidimicrobiaceae bacterium | reverse complement strand
GGCAAGGTGCGCCTTCTCTCTGCCGACCAGGAGGTTGCCCTAGCGCAGTGCGTCGAACGGGGGATAGCGGCCACGCACCGCTTGGAGGAACGCGAACAACAGGCTAGGGTTCGCCAAACCGCCCCCGGGTTGCGAGGTGCCCGCCAACGTGCCCTCGACAAGCAACGCGAATCGGATGAGCGTGTTCGGGCCGAGGGTGTCGTGGCCCGGCAGGTCCTGGTCGAGGCCAACCTGCGCCT
>PMLI01000185.1:1818-6126 GCA_003158835.1 Acidimicrobiaceae bacterium | reverse complement strand
ATCCGCATCCCGGTCCACATGGTCGACAACATCAACGCCGTCGTCCGGGCGCAGCGCGGCCTCCTGCAGGAAACGGGCCGGGAGCCGACGATCGACGAGGTGGCCAAGCGGGCCGAAATGGCGCCGGGCCGGGTGCGCGAGATCCTCCGCATCAGCCAGGACACGGTGTCGCTGGAACAACCTCTGGGTGACGATGCCTTCAACCTCTCGGACACCCTCCAAGACGATGCTGTTGTGGCGCCCAGCGATGCGGCGACGCGGGCAATGCTCACAGCCGCCGTCCGCAGCGTCCTGGCCGATCTGTCCGAGCGGGAGCGCAAGGTCGTCCGCTTGCGCTTCGGCCTCGACGACGGCCAGGCCCGGACCCTGGAGGAAGTGGGCAAGGAGTTCGGCGTGACCCGCGAACGCGTGCGCCAGATCGAGTCCAAGAGCCTGGCCAAGCTCCGCCAGCCCCTGCGCAGCGGGCAGCTGCGGGACTACCTGGACGAGTAGAGCGCACGGAGCTGGCGGGGCCGGACCGGACGGGACCGGGCCGCGGGAGCGTCGGTGGTATTTGTTTTCGTGTTTTTGTCAACTTAAGCTGACGATCACCCGAAGCTGACAAATTCACAAAGCGGAGGGCGCACGCCCTCTGTCGGGTGGGCTATCTGGGGTGCAGTCGTCGCGGCCGGCGAGATGATAGCGTGGCCGGAAGTTTTCCGGGGTAGCTCAACCGGCAGAGCGGGTGACTGTTAATCACTAGGTTGAGAGTTCGAGTCTCTCCCCCGGAGCGCTGAGGGGCGGCAGGTCAGGGAGTGGAAAGTGGCTCTGACCTGCGGTAACACATGACCGTAGTTTCACCTTGGTGACCGTAGTTGACCGCTGACGCGTGTCCTGCGCGTGTCACGCGTGTCCTGTCTGTGTCAAATCTCGTCGCGCGTCGAGGTTTACGATCGCGCCCATTGCCGGGGAATTGGCGGTCGCTTCCCGGAGCGCGTCGAGCTGGTCTGAAAGCTTCGCCTGGACGCCCTCGAAGAGGTGGCCGTAAACACGAAGAGTGAAGGCGGCGTCGCTGTGGCCCATGCGCTGGGCCACGGCCAAGGGACTGGCCCCCAAGTCTATGAGGAGGCTGGCATGGCTGTGCCTCAGGTCATAAGTGCGGATGCTGGTGGGGAGGCCGGCAGCTCGCAGGGCCGGCAGGACCACGCTCTCTCTGAAGTGGTCCCGGTGGATGGGGTTGCGCTGGCGGGTCTGGAACAGCCACCCGTCCCGGTCGGCGTCGCCCCTCGTGACCAGCATTTTCGCCAGGTCGTCGCAGAGCCATCCCGGGATCGGCACCGTGCGGTCGCCAGCGTCGGTCTTCGGTGGCCCTTCGACCATGCGCCATGGCTCGTCCGCGTAGGCGTGGACCGGCATGAGGGTGGCCCTCACGGTCACGGTGTGGCGGACGAAGTCGATGTCGCGCACCCGGAGCCCGCACAGCTCGGCGGGCCGCAAGCCTGCGAACACGAGCAACCAGACCGCCGATTTGTAGGGTTCGCGCACATGGGCGACAAGCTGGTGGACCTGCTGCATCGTGAGGACGCCGTCGCCATCCCGCACTTTGCGCCGGCGCACCTTGACCTCGTGGCGTCGAGGGACGGAGCCCGCTCGTAGACGCCCACCACGCCTCAGCCCAGTCGTCGAAGCGAGCACGGGCCTGCGCCGGGTCGACAAACTCGCCCCGGACGAGCCCGCCGCCCATACCGGCGAGGAAGCGCCTGGCGTCATCGAGGCGGTCAAACGTCACGGACCTGGTGCGGCCGTTCGGGTCCCGGTAGCGGGCACGGTAGCGGCCGTTCTTCTGTTTCTGGATGGTGCTCACTTGCCTTCCCCCTGGGGTGGGCGTGCGGGCGTGTTGCCTTGGCCCGCGGCCGTTGGGACTGGGTGCCGAGAGAACTTCCTGTGCAAGCTCTGGTAGGGGATGCCCGCGGCGGTCCCGATATGGCGCCAGCTACAACCCGCCCTGCGGGCCGTCATCACGACACGGAGCAAGCGTGCGTGCGCCTTGGCGACAAGTCTGGCAGCTTCGCGCACCCGCTGCAGTGGTTCCTTCGGTGAAGCCGCGCCGTCGAGCCCCAACGCCAGGGAGTCGAAGAGCCGGAGGGGATCAGGCGCAGTGGCCATGCCGGGAACTCGGGAGCTGGCTGGCCTCGGGCTGGCGGGCGTCGTCGAGCCATGCGGCGATCTCGGCTGGGTCGAACCTCAAGAACCTGCCCCATTTGAGGAACGGCACACGCCTCTCGGCGACGAGCCGGCGCACGTGACGGGGCGTGACGCCGAGGTGCTCTGCCAGCTGGTCGATGCTGAGCAAGCGGGGCAGCTGTTGGGCGGCGGGCACTGGTTACCTCCTTGGTGGTAGTTGCTCCTCGTCGATAGTGGCAGGGAAATGCGCGCCATTGGTGACCTCCGTCATTTTCCGTAATTGTCTGTAAGTGACCGTTGGTGACATTACGTGCCACCAGCGGACGTCTGCGGACAACAATGGACAGCAAGTGACACCAGGATTTTTTTTCTGGCACGGGCTCACGAGCCTCGACCGTGCCCGAACCGGCTGCCCTCGCTCAGCCCTGCCTACCAATAGGCTTTCCTGCTCCTCGCCCTGGCCGAACCCAGCTGACTGCTAATCCAAACAACTCCACGTGGCCGTTATTGACCATTACTGACCCTGATTGACCGCTCCCAAGAAACTACTTTACAGCGCGCCGCTGCACCTGTATAAAGACAAAGTCTTTCGGAACACGTTTGCAACCTCCGGTTGCCACAATGGCTGGCACGGCACGGCGCTATTAGAGAGGGGTGGTGGCCGGTGGCGTGGATGCGGATGATGGGGCTCGACTCCGTCGGCTACCACGAGCACACCGTGGCCGGAAGGGGCGACGACCCGGTGGCCGGCGCTCTTGAGTACTACGCCTCCCGGGGTGAGACACCCATGGCCCGGGGCGGGGCTGGGGCGGCGTGGCTCGGCCTGGACGGCGAAGTCGACCTGGACGAGTGGAGAGCGGTGTTCGGGCCCGGTGGGGCGCACCACCCGGTGGGCGGTGAGCGTCTGGTCGCTTGTTTGCGCCCCGGCATGGAACTGGTGGTCAGTCCCCACAAGACGGTGGCCGAGCTCGGGGTGATCGGCCGGGCCGAGCACATGCACCTCATCGCCGACGCCGAACGGGACGCCACCATGGCCTACCTGGACGACATCGTGGTTGACCGCGGTGGCCGGCGGGGCCGCTCCCAGGAGCGCACCCCCACCGGCGGTCTCACCTGGGCGGTGTCCCGCCATGCCACCACCAGAGCCGGCGACCCCCAGGTCTACGACCACCTATTGACTGCCAATGTCGTGGTCATGCGCGACGAGCGGGGCGGGTGGAAAGCCCTGGACACCGGGCAGTTGCGTGACCACCTGCATGCTGCCACCGCCGTCGGGCGCATGGCGGGGGCGGCCAAAGCGGTAGAGCTCGGCTACGGCATCGAGGCCGACCCTGGCCCATCGGGCCGCCTGGGCGGTTGGGCCATCTCGGGGATCCCCAAGGAAGCCTGGGAAGTCCATGCCACCCGCTCGGCCCAGATAGAAGAGGCCGTAGGCCCTGATGCCTCGTACCGGTCGCGTTCGGTCGCTGCTCGCGCTACCCGCGACCGCAAGGGCCACGACAGGGTGGAGGACCTGGTAGGGCGGTGGCGGGACGAGCTGGCCCGAGCCGGCTACCCGCCGCTCGAGCTAACCGGCGCCGTGGAGCGGGCCGGCCTCGCCTACCAGCGGCCGGGCTTGGAGGTGCTCGACGACATGGCCGCGCAATTGCTGGCGCCGGGGGGCCGCCTGGCCCAGGAGAAGACCTTCACCCGCGACGACGTGGTCGTCGCCGTCGCCCCTCACCTTCACGGCTTGCCCGTCTCAGTACTGGACAGAGCGGTCGAGAGCGTCCTTTCCCATGAAAATGCGCTGGCGTTGCCCATGGTGGCCGGCGCCCGGGAGCCGGTGTGGGCGGCCGCCTGCGTTGTCGAGGACGAACGCCACATAGCCGAACTGGCCGATGCCGTAAATGAGAGAAATGGCCCCCGGGTCGACAAGCAGGTAGCCACTGAGGCAATTCGCCACTTGGAGCGGGAACGGGGGGTCCGTCTCAGCCAGAGACAGTCCGAAGTAGCCACGGGCCTTCTCACCTCAGGGCACCAGGTCGACTTTGTGCTCGGGGTGGCCGGGTCGGGGAAAACCACGATGTTGGCGGCCGTACGCCAAGGTTTCGAGGCGGCCGGGTACGAGGTCCTGGGCACGGCCACCTCGGGCCAGGCGGCCAA
>PMLI01000185.1:0-1779 GCA_003158835.1 Acidimicrobiaceae bacterium | reverse complement strand
GCCTCGGGGGCCAAGTTGGTGGCCGTGGGCGATTACCGCCAGCTGGACGCCGTCGGCCCCGGCGGCGCCCTCGAAGCCCTGTCCGCCCGTCACCCCGACCACGTCTGGGCGCTGCGGGACAACCTGAGACAAGCCGGCCCGGCCGAGCGCCTGGCCCTGGACCACCTGCGCTCCGGCTCCGTGCCGCCGGCCGTCAACTGGTACCGGGACCACGGCCGGGCCCACGCCGCCCCGTTCCAGGAGGTAGCCGTCGTGCACATGGCCCAGGCCTGGGCGGCCGAGGTGGCGGCCGGCCGGGACAGCCTGCTGCTGGCCTACCGGCGCGCCTCGGTCGAAGCCTTGAACCAGGAAGCACGTACGGCCTGGGAGGCGATGGGACAGCTCTTCGGCCCGGAGCTGGAAGCGCCCGGGGGCCGGCGCTACCGCTCCGGCGACCGGGTCATCGCCCTCGCTCCCGGGCCGGGCGGGGCGTGGGCCACATCGCAGCGGGCCGTGGTCAGCTCCGTCGACCCGGCGTCCCAGTCCCTCGTAGCCGTCACCCGCCGACGGCACTCACCTGCACCTGGGGCCCGACGACATCGGCGCCGACAAGTTGGCGCATAGCTATGCCATCACCGCTCATCGCTCCCAGGGCGGCACCGTGGACGTGGCCCCACGTCCTGGCCGACGGCGGGGGAAGAGAACTGGCTTATGTGGCCATGAGCCGGGCCCGGCACGAGAGCCACGTGCACATGGTGGCCCAGGACAGCCGCTGGGGGCACGACCACCTGGTCTGGGCCTGGGGCCAGGACCGCCGCCAGGGCTGGGCGCTGGACCGGGAAGAGCGGAAAACCCTGGCCGAGCTGTACACCGAGCGCAACCGGCTGGTGCGCTCGGTGCCTCCCGACCGCGCCGCCGAGCTGGACGACGCCAGACGGCGACAGATAGCCGTCGAGCGCGACGCCCACGAGCTGCACGAGGGCATCGGGCGTTGGGCTTACACCCCGGCCGGCCACGCCGCCCGGGACCCGCGCCAGGCGGCGGTCGGTTACGACCAAGCGCAAAAGTCCCTCGAACAGCCCGGCCTCGGACGCTGGGCCAGGCACCAAGCCCGCCGGCAGTTACAAGAAGCAACTGTTCGTTTCGACCGTGCCCTGGGGACCTGGGAAGTAACCGGGGAACCTTACGCTCGCCGCATCGAAGCCGACCGCCAGGACTTGGCGGGGAAAGTGGACCGCCTCGAACAGGCCCAGCAAACCAGGGCGGCCTTTTTCGAGCACAACCCCGATATCACCAAGCGGGTGGCCGAGCTCGACCGCTCCATCGAGCGTGAGACCGAGCTCGAACGCCGCCGGAGCTGGGAGCTCCTCCTGGCCCGGGAGAAGTCACGCTCTATCACTCGCGGTCGTCACATCGAGCACGACCTTGGCCCAGGCCTCGACCTGTAGCGCACCGGGCTCGTCCTCCAAGCCGGGGCAAAAAGCGCCGAATTATCCGCCGGTCTGGGAGGTTGCCGCGGTCTTCGAGAACCGTGGGGAACGGGTCGGGGGCGCCCAGCTCCCCCTGGCGGGGGAGCTTTACCAGGGTGCCCGCTAGCGCTGGTCCGCCCGTCAAGCCGCTGACCCTTGCCCTCCGCCATCCTGGCNNCCAAAAAGTGCCCCTGACCAGCGCAGATCGCCGAATCTGGCGGGAGCGCCGGAGCATCGACTCAGGGTGAGCGGGTGTGCCTGAGGGGCCGCGCCCGGAGGCCCATCGCTGGATTATTGAGCGCGTGTTATGGACGCTAAAGACGCTCGGGTT
>PMLI01000155.1 GCA_003158835.1 Acidimicrobiaceae bacterium | reverse complement strand
AGACCGTTCTTGTCGCCGCCGACAGCTCCGAGACGGCTGCGCGAGCCGTCAGCACGGCCGTCGAGCTCGTGAAGGCGATGGGTGGCAACCTCCACGTCGTCAACGCCTACAGGCCGGAGGCTGTCCGGGTCGACAAGCTGCCCCCGGAGTTTTCCAACGCCCCGGCCGAGCCGGCCGACATATTGCTCTCAGACCTGCGTCTCCTGGTCGAAAAAGAGGGTGTACGAGCCGAGTACCACGCCGCCAAGGGCGACCCCGCCGAAGCGATCGTCCGCGTCGCCGACCGTCTCGATGCCGATCTCATCGTGGTGGGCAACAGGGGCATGAAGGGCGTGCGCCGGGTCCTGGGCAGTGTGCCCAACTCTGTGGCCCACCTGGCCAACTGCTCGGTCCTGATCGTCGACACGGTCCCCAAGGCCGAAGGCTCCTAGCAGATCAAGCCCGGTCTTGTCCCGGGGCCCGCGGCCGTCACTTCTGCCGCCGCCGCGGTCAGGGCGATGGCCAGCATGGCGCATCCCGCGTCCGGGTGCCCGATGGCGCGCTGAGGTACCCAACTGGCTCTGCCCACCTTGGGCTCCATGTCTACTGTTTTGTCGGTCGCGCCCGAGGCCGCTGCGGCCGCGAAATGGAGGGCTTCACCCAGCCCCCGCCCGGCCTGGAGGGACTCTCGCAGGCTGGTGCACACCGCGTCCAAGCCGTCTACGAGCGTCCTGTCTCCCACCGCCGCCTTGCCGCGGGCCTGGATGCCTCCGAGCGCCGCCACGAAGGCTTGCTCCAGGATGTCGACGCCATGGCCGTTGCTGCCCGCGACCGCCTTGGCCGCCCTCAGGAAACCGGTGGCGACGAGGGTGCCACTCGTCGAGGGCGCCTTTCGGGCAATGCCAGCGCCGCAGGTCGAGAGCAGCTGGGCCGCCTCCTGGTCCTGACTAGCGGCCAGGGCGTCCTTCACGGCCCGAGCGGCCTCGGACATGGTGATACCCAGGTCCCCGTCGCCGGCGTACCCGTCCAACCGGTTGAGCTCGTCCGCCGACCCCTCCAGGGCCGAGGCGGCCGCGCTCAGGGCGCGCACGAGGCCGGCCGGCGCCGGCGCCATCACCGCTTCACCACGAAGGGCGAGTCACAAGGAGCGTCGAGCAGCCCGAGAAGCTCGTCGTCGAGGCGGAGGACCGAGACGGAAGCCCCCGCCATCTCGAGCGACGTGGCGTACTCGCCCACCCACGTCCGGCGCACCGTAATGGCGGCGGCGGCGAGAGCGGCGTGGACCGAGCGGTACAGGACGTACAGTTCCTCCCTCGGGGTCGCGCCCAGCCCGTTCACGAGCACGGCCACCTCGTCGCCCGCCTTATAGGGCAGGTCAGCCACGATGTGGTCGACGAGTTGCTCGGCGATCTGGTGCGCCGGCTCGAGGGCGCCGCGGCGCACGCCTGGTTCGCCGTGGATGCCCATACCGATTTCCATTTCGCCGGCGGGAAGGCTGAAGGTCGGCCGGCCCGCGGCCGGTACCACGCACGGTGAGAGGGCTACGCCCATAGACCTCAACCCGGCGGCCGCTCGCTGGACGACGGCGTCGACCTCTCCGAGCGACCCGTCGCTCTCGGCCCGGGCGCCGGCCACTTTATAGAGGAAAGCGATGCCGGCCACCCCCCGGCGGCGGCCCTCCGCCCCCGCCGGAGCGGAGGCGACGTCGTCGCCGGCGAGCACGGTCGAAGTCTCGATGCCCTCGGCCAGCGCCAGCTCGGCGGCCAGGTCGAAGTTCATGACGTCGCCCGAATAGTTGCCGTACAAGTACAGCACCCCGGCGCCGCCATCGACGGCTCTGGTCGCCTCCAGGATTTGTTCGGAGCTGGGCGACGCGAAAACGTCCCCGACGGCCACGCCGTCAGCCAGCCCGAAACCCACGTACCCCATGAACAGCGGCAGGTGCCCCGACCCGCCTCCGGTCACTATCCCCACCTTCCCCGACCGGGGGCCGCCGGCGCGCACGATCACACGCGGCGCGGCCGCCCGCAAGCTTTCGGGGTGGGCGAGCAGCACGCCCTCGAGCATCTCGTCTACGAAGGCCTTCGGTTCGTTGATGATCTTTTGCATGGCCATTTCCTCTCCAGAACCCGGAAATTGCTCCGACGCTAGCAGCGTTTTGGGCGCCGTTCAGGGGTGCTCCCAGGCCGGCGGTCATGGCCTCCCGGCCAAGTTTCCCCCACCCTGACCAGGGTGGTATTGTTCCAAAAGGTCTTGACGACCTGATCACGAGGAGGGGGCCTCACGTGAGCACGCCAGCAGCATGGGTAACTACCTGATCCTCATGGACCAAACCGCGGACGTCCGCTAAACCGCTTCAGTCCGGCGTTCGCGGCGCCAGGGAGCGCACAGGAAAAGTCGTGCAAAGGAGAGATTTGTGGCAACGGTAAGCCTGGAGAAAGTGAGCAAGTCCTATCCCAATGGCACCCCGGCGGTGTCGGATCTCGACTTGGAGGTGACCGAGGGCGAGCTGATGGTGATGGTGGGCCCGTCGGGTTCGGGCAAGACGACGGCCCTGCGCATGGTGGCGGGCCTGGAGGACATCACCTCGGGGACGCTGCGCCTGGGGGGCCAGGTGGTAAACGACCTGTCGCCCAAGGACCGCAACGTGGCCATGGTCTTCCAGAGCTACGCCCTGTACCCGCACATGACCGTGGCCGAGAACATCGGCTTCGCCCTGCGCCTGCGCAAGATGCCCAAGGACCAGATCCGGGCCAAGGTGGCCGAGACGGCCCAGCTGCTGGGCCTGAGCGAGTACCTGGACCGCAAGCCCGGCCAGCTCTCGGGCGGCCAGCGCCAGAGGGTGGCCATGGGCCGGGCCGTGGTGCGCGAGCCGTCGGTGTTCTTGATGGACGAGCCGCTGTCCAACCTGGACGCCAAGATGAGGGTGCAGATGCGCTCTGAGATCTCCCGCATCCAGCGCCGGGTGGGTGTGGCCACCCTGTACGTGACCCACGACCAGGTCGAGGCCATGACCATGGGCGACCGGGTGGCGGTGCTGCACATGGGACGGCTCCAGCAGTGCGACACCCCCCAGGTGCTCTACGACCACCCCGACAACGTCTTTGTGGCCGCCTTCATCGGCTCGCCCGCCATGAACCTGTACGAGGCGGCCGTCTCGGCCGACGCCGACCAGTTGCGCATGGGCTCGCAGAGCATCAACCTGCCGCCCGAGGTCCTAAAGGCCCGCCCCGCCCTGGGCTCGTACCGGTCCAAGACGGTGGTCCTGGGCGTGCGCCCCGAGCACCTGGCCGACGCTGCCCTGGGGGCGGCCCCCGAGTCCGGCACCTCGCTGGTCGTCGACGTCGAGCTCATCGAGGCCCTCGGCAACGAGTTGCAGGTGCACTTCCTCATCGACGCCGTCCGGGCCGAGTCCCAAGAGGCCAAGGCCGCCACCGAGACCGAGGAGCTGGTCGGCCTGCCCATCCAGGGCGGAGGGTCCAAGACCACCGGGGTGGCCCGCATCTCGCCCCGCTCGGCCCTGCACGCCGGCTCCCGTGCCACCCTCCACGTCGACACCGACCAGCTCCACTTCTTCGACCCCACCACGGGGTCGGCCATCTGGAGCTGAC
>PMLI01000191.1 GCA_003158835.1 Acidimicrobiaceae bacterium | reverse complement strand
CATCGGCAGGCAGGCGGCGACGACGACGAGAGCGAGCGCGATGTTGATGGCAAAACCGAGTGACATCACGTTCAGTTGAGGGGCGCTGCGGGTCAGCAAGCCGAAGGCGACGTAGGCCAGGAACATGGCCCCGAGCACAGGCGCCGCGATCTCGACGGCCGCCAGGAAGAAGAAACCGGTCTCGGACAGGAGCGTGGTACCGAGGAGGCCGACGCTCTTGGCCGTCAAGCCCACCGCCTGGAAGGACGTCATGAAACCCTTCACGATGAGCAAGTCGCCCCCGGTGGCGAACAGCAGAGTGGTCATCATCACGTTGTAGATGTTGGCAGTCACCGGGTTCGCCGTCCCGCTGATCGGGTCGAAGATGGTTGCTGCCGCCAGCCCGCTCGTCATGTCCGTCAGGGCTCCCGCCGCGCTCAGCACGGAGAGCAACAACGAGGTGATGAACCCGAGCACGGCGCCAGTCGCCGCCTGAAGAACCAGGTCGGAGATGAAGCCGGCCGTGCTCAAGCTGCTGACGCCTACGGCCAGGCCTCGGGCACCGCTCAACTGGGAGCTGGCCGCCAGGGCCAGGGCGGAGGCCAGGCCGAGGCGCACGACGCTGGGGATGGCTTTCGAGGAAAAGGGCGGGACGAAGCTCAGCCAGGCGCTGGCCCGCACCAGCGCCAGCATGAACGCGAAAAACGGTCCGGCCGCGAACGCGAAAGTCACTATGGCAGCTCCCTATCAGGAGCTCACCAATTGGGGGACCATCGCGAAGAGCTGGTCGGTGAAACTGACGAGCGTACTGAGCATCCAGTGCCCGGCCACGATGATGGCGAGCGATACCCCGGCCATCTTGGGGACGAAAGTCAGGGTCACTTCCTGGATCGAGGTGATGGACTGTATGAGAGCGATGGCGAGGCCTATGGTCAGGGCCGTCAAGAGCATGGGCGCAGCCAGCTCGCCGGTGACGGTCAACATGCGCAGGGCGATCTCTATGACGGTGGTGTCGTTCATTTGGTGCCCCGCTCTTTCATGGGAGGCTCGTTAGTGGGGGCCCGGCCAATGGGGGCCCGGTCAATGGGAACTGCGTCAATGGGAACTGCGTCAATGGAAACTCGCCAGGAGGGATTGGACGACCAGCGCCCAGCCGTCGACGAGGACGAAAAGTAACAACTTGAACGGCAACGAAACCAGGGAGGGCGGGAGCATCATCATGCCCAAAGACATGAGCGTGGAGCTCACGACCAGATCGATGACGAGGAACGGCACGAATATGACGAAGCCGATGATAAAGGCCGAGCGCATCTCGGACAGGGCGAAGGCCGGCACCACGGCCGCCATGGGCAATGATGCCGGTGACGCCGGCTTCTTGCCCTTTTCGAACAGAGCCAGGTCGTCCGCTTGTGTCTGCTTGAGCATCCACGACTTGAGAGGGGCCTGGGCATCGGTGTAAGCCTGTTCGGCCGTTATCTTGCCGGCCAGGTAGGGCTGGACCGCCTCGGTGTTCACCTTGCCGATGACCGGCGACATTACGAAGAGAGACAAGAACAGGGCCAGACCGGCCAGGAGCTGGTTCGGGGGCACGCTTTGCAAACCGAGGGCCTGGCGTGTCAACGAAAGCACGATGACTATCCGGGTAAAACTGGTGAGCAGGATGAGCAGGGACGGGGCCACGGCCAGCAGCGTCAGGCCGATGATGATGGTGATGCTCTCGCTCGGTTTGTTCAGGCTCCCGCCCAGGTTCACCGAGACAGTGCCGCCCGAAGAGCCACTGCTGGTCGTGCCGGCGGGCGAGCCAGGCGTTTCGGGGCTGTCGGGCTGAGCCGCCGTCACGGGCGTTTGGGCGCCGGTCGACGTGCCCGAGCCCACTTCTCCCGCCGCCAGGTAGGTGGTGGTGGCGGCGGGAACTGCGGTAGCCGGGACGGTGCTCGCCGTGGCACTCCCGGCCCAGGCCAGGCTGGCCACGGCGAGCACCATGCCCGCCGCCAGTGCCGCTCCGGCTAGGAGCGGCCCCAGTCTTTGGATTTTCAGCATGGCGCTCCGTTTGCCAGGTGTGACCGTGGAGCGCGGGAGCTACCTGCGTACCGTGCGCTCCCGCAGCGAGTCGAGGGCGAGCTTCCATGCCTTCTCCGAGGTCTCCCCTCCGGCGGGGCCCCGTTCGCAGAACGGCATCCGGCCGTTCTGTTGCCATTCGTCTACGTCTGTCAGGTTGACCGAGCCGTCGACGGTCCCCTGCTCGGGGGCGGCCGTGGCGCTGGACGCGCCTGGCCCGGGTAGTTCGGCCAGCAGCGTGACCGACTGCTCTGTCACGCCCAGAAGGAACATCCTGCCCGTCGCCTGGACCAGCGACACCGCCGCACCCTTGGCCAGTGGCCGGCGGTAGAGGACCTCGACGGGCAGATCGGGTCGCGCCTTTCGGGCGCGGGTACTGCCGGGACGGCCCTCCCGGCTCGTAGCCAGGCCTCGGTGCGCCGGCAATAGAGGCCCGACGCCCTGGCGCCTGCGCACCACGCGGGCGGCCAGCGCCATGACCGCCATGACCGCAGCCATCGAGATCACGAGCCGCACGGCCAGCTCCAGGACGCTGCCCAATTCTCAGTCTCCCGTCAAGAGTTCTGTGACACGGACGGCGAAGCACTCGTCGACCACGACGACCTCGCCCCGGGCGATCAACGTCCCCTGGACAAAGACGTCGACCGGGTGGGTGACGGCCCTGTCCAACTGGACCACGGCGCCGTTGTGGATGCTGAGCAGGTCGCGGATAGGGATCTTGGTGCGGCCCAGTTCCACGCTGACGGTCATCTCCACCTCGCCGAAGGCGGCGATGGAGCGGGCCGGGCTGGGGCCCGGCGAGGGGTCGAGGTGGGGGAGTTCGGCTACCACCTGAGCGACGGGGGTTATGAGCACCAATAGGCCGGCGTGCCTGCCCCCCGGGGCGGGCTGGCGCCCGACCAGCAGGGGCACGGCCAGGGCACGATGGCCGGCGCGGGCCGCGGTCAGGGCCTCGGCGCCGGCGCGCTTCACCTCTCCGACCTGTGCCGCCCCCAGAGGGCCGTTCAGGGCGGACAGGCTGCGGGCCAGGGCGGACGCCACCGTGGCTTCCTCGGGAACCTGGGCACCCGGCGGCAGGGCCAGGGCTATCTCGCCGCACGGTCCGACGGTCCCCACGAGGTCTGCGGTCCAGACCGTGGCTCCTTTGGGTACGGCTTCGACGGCGTTGTCCGGCTCTTGGCCCCATAGGTCGAAGCCCTCGCCCGGCCGCGCTTCGAGACCAAGAGCCTCCGCGACGAGGGCCGTGGCTTCACAGGCGGCGGGACCGGTCACGGCCAAATCCATGTCGACGCTCAAAGTCCTGCTCCTTTCTTGCCCGGGGGACCGACGACGGCAAACGCTTTTTGGGCGCCTCGCCGACCGGCGAGCACGGAGAGATAGGGCACGGTCCCGACGAACAGCGTGAGCGGTTCGTTGGTGCGGTGGTCGAGCACGACGACGTCGCCGGGCGCCAGTTCGACGAGCCGGCGCGACGCCAGGGCCGTCTTATTGAAACGTACTGAGGTCTCCAGGGTGCAGTTGCCCAGGCGGCCGGTGTCGGCCAGCGACGTAGGAGCGGCCGAAGTGCCCGAGAACGCCTCTAGCTTGCTCAGCAGGCCCGGTGCCGGGATGGCGATGCGAAGATGGCCGGCGGCCTCCTTCATGCTTATCTCGAATTCCAGAGCGATCAGCAGGCTGCGGGCGGCTGAAGCCCGGATCAGCTGTAGGCGGCCTTCCTGCCGGGCGACGACGGGCTGGGTCTCGACCAGCAGCGAAAGGGCCTCCGCCAGGTCGCCGACGGCGTGCTGATGAACTTCACCGAGCAGTGCCAGCTCGACCTCGGTGAGGGGCTCAGCCGGCTCTTGAGCGACGCCGGCCCCCCCGAGCAGCTTCTCCACGATGGCCATGGCCATGGGGACCTCGAGGACTATGAGCCCGGTGCCGGCGATAGGTGGCATGGAAAGCCGAGCGGCGCAGTAAGGCTCCGGCAAGGCGTTGAGCAGGTCGTCCCACGACCACTGCTGAACGGGTGCGAGGGTCATCTCGACCTCCGAACCGACCAAGCTGGACAGGTCGGCCGCGAAAAGCCGGCAGAAGTTCTGGCTCAGCAGGGCGAGCACCTGCTCGTGCTCTTCCTTCAACGTGCTGGCGGGCCTTACCCGGAGCCGCCGCAACGGTTTGGGCCGGCCGTCGCGGCCCAGCGGCACAACCGCCCTTTGCGCTTCCTCGGGGTTCATTTGCCTTCAGATCGGCAGGCGGGGCTGCGACCTGAGAACACGGAGCGTGACGGATTACTGCATGACGAACTGGCTACTGCATGACAAACTGCTCGAAGAACACGTTCACGACCAGACCGGGCCAGTCCCGGTCCAGGGCCTTCATGATATTTGCCTTCAGCGTCGTCACCCCGCCGGGCATCAGCAGTTGCGCCTCGGTCGTGGCCCCGGCCTGCGAGTTGAGGATGTCCAGGACTATGGGCTGGTTGTTGGCGAGAGGGGTGTACTTCTTGCCCGCCGCCACCTGTAGGGCGGCGGTGAACTCGAGGTAGTGGCCGTCCCGCAGATTGACGGTGAGCGACGTCTCCTCCAGGGTGGGCCCGGCCACCGTGGTCGTCGGGCCGCCCTTGTCGAGCGTCACCGGGGGCTTCTTGGTCATCGTCTTGTAGCCGAAGGCGCCGACGACGAGCACGGGCAGGAGCACGAACAGGAGCTTGCGTTTGCCGCCCTTGGCCTTGTCGGCGCCCCCTTCGGCGCCCGGCGTCTCTGGTTTGGTCTTCTTTGCCATGCCTCCTCCTTATGGCGCCACGACGGTGGTGGAGAAAACCACTATCTGGACACGGCGGTTTTCTGCCTGGTGCTGAGGGGTGTTGTTGGGCACGGCCGGCCGAGTGTCCGAATTGCCGGTGGCTTCGAGCCGGTTGGGGTCTATGCCATGGTCACGGATAAGGTCTTCTACGACCGCTACGGCCCGGGCCGCGGAGAGAGCCCAGTTGTCGGCGTACGGGCCGCCGTGGATGGGCTGGTTGTCGGTGTCTCCTTCCACGTCGACCTGGTTGGGCAGTTGGGCCAGGACCGGCGCCAAGGCACTGATTATCGCCACTCCCTCGGGCTGCACCTGGGCCGAGTCCAGGGGGAAGAGGATCTTGTCGGTGAAGATGGAGACCACCAGGCCGCGCTGGTCGAAGCCGAAGCTGACGTCCTTGCTCAGCCCGGTCTTCTGCAGGGCTGCTTCCATCGCCGCGGCGGCGCTGGCGAGGGCTGCCTCCTCGGCTTGTGACGCCGCACCCGCCTCGCTCTGGCCGGTCGCCTGGGATCCGGCCGCGGTGGTCCCCTTGGCCTGTTGGCCTGACGCTTTCTGGCCGACTTGCTTCTCCCCGGACTGTGCGCTGGATGCGGATGAATTGAGCTTGGCGTAAGGGTTTTCTTCGGAGATGGCAATGGCGGAGGGCTGGGAAAGCACTCCCGGCCCGCCGGGCGGCGTCATTTCCGCCGCCTGTGCCATGGGGTGGAAGCTGTCCCTGAAGGCGTTGAACTTGCGGATGTCGGTCTGGCCCATGGCGAACAGCACGATAAACAAGACCATGAGCAGGGTGATCATGTCTGAGTACGTGAGCAGCCAGCGTTCTGAGCTGGGCCCTTCCTCGCCGTGGCCTTCAGCGTCTTTGTGTTTGCGGGGTCGCGACATTTCAGGCCGCCGCCTTGGCTTTGGCGGCCTCGCGCGCTTCCTTGGCCGCCTCTTGTTCCTTCGGTGACAGGTAGGACAGCAATCTCTGCTCGACCACGCGCGGGTTGGCCCCCGCCTGTATCGCCAGGATGCCTTCCAGCAGCAGCTCCATGCGCCGCACTTCGACCTCGCTGGTCCGCTTCAGCTTGTTGGATATCGGGAGCCAGAAGACGTTTGCCTGCATTACCCCCCACAGCGTGGCCGTGAAGGCGGCGGCGATCATCGGCCCCAGGGTGGCCGGTGTGGACAGGTTTTGCAGCACGTGGAGCAGGCCCATGACCGTACCGATGATGCCCATGGTGGGGGCGAAGCCGGCCATGTCCGCGAAGAACTTGGCCCCGGCCCGGTGCCGGGCCTTCATGGCGTCGACGTCCTGCTCGAGGATGTCGCGTATCTCTTCTGGGTCCGAGCCGTCTACGGCCATCTCGATGCCCTTGCGGAGAAAGGCGTCGTCGATCTGGCGGGCCTCTTCCTCCAGGGCCAGCAAGCCCTGGCGCCGGGCCTTTTCGGCAAACGAAACGACCACGGCAACGGCATCGTCGGGTGGGGTCACCTTGGCGGTCAGCGCTGATTTCAATATCTTCGGGAGACCCTTGGCATCGCTCATCAGCATGCCCGCCGTGGCCGCGCCTATGGTGCCCCCGAAGGTGAGCAGTATGGCGGTGGGTGCCATCAGCGCCGCCGGGTTACCGCCGTCCATGATCATGGAAACCATGAGCGCGAACAGGGCGGCTCCGATGCCGATGAAGCTGGCGGGGTCCATGTCAGCTGTCCCCTGGACTGGGCAGCGCCCTCAGGGTGGCCCGGGTTTGCCCTCCACTTTCTTCTAGCTCCTTCGCTGCCACCAGTACCGAGGCTCGGTAGTGCCGGACCCGGTCGATCACTTCCTGGACGCTTTCTTACACCACGCACTTGGTGCCGTCCACCAGTGTCAGCACCGTGTCGGGCGTCGCCTCGGCACGCTCGATGAGATCGGCATTAAGCGCAATTTGTTGGCCGTTGAGCCTTGACAAAAGAATCATGATTCCCCGCTCCATCGGGCTGTGCTCCATAGGCCCGGCCAATCCGTTGGCCGGCAGATCTCAAGATCGTCCCGGTATTCACGCGCCTGAAGGAAAGCGGCAAACGCTGTGCCTACCAGCGCCCCACCTGGTCCGGCGCCTCCGAACAAGCGGAAACCGAGGAAATGTCACGCCATTGTCGCCGCCGCCCTAGTCGGGGGCCCGGCGGCGCTCGGCCGGGCGGGGCGTGCCCGGGCGGCGGGCTCAGCCTCCCTGCTTCAGGTTGATCAGGTCCTGGAGGAGGGTGTCGGAGGTCGTGATCACGCTGCCGTTGGCCTGGAAACCCCGTTCGCCCTCGATGAGCTCGGTCATCTCGGTGGCCAGGTCGACGTTGGACGCTTCCAGGGTGCCGGCCTGGACCGTGCCCCGGCTCCCGTTACCCGCCGCCCCCACCTGGGCCAAGCCGGAGTTGGCGGTAGCAGTGAAGTTCGTGTCGCCCGCACGCAGGAGCCCATTGGGGTTGGAGAAGGTGGCGAGCGCGAGCTGGCCCAGGCTGAGGGTCTGGCCGTTGCTGAAGACGCCTTGTACCACGCCGTTGCTGCCGATGCTGTAGCTCTGCAGGGTGCCGGGGGCGTTGCCGTTCTGGCTCAGTACCGACGCCGTGTCGGCGCTGGAGTTGGCCGTGATAGAGGGCAACCCGAGAGTGAAGCTCTGGGTGGCCCCGCTCGCCGCGCCCGTGGTCTCGTCCGGCACCGTGAGGCTGAACGAAGTGCTGCCCGCGGCGCCGGCCGTTCCCTTCTGATCGGCGTAGCCCAGGAGGTTGCCGCTCTGGTCGAAGTAAAGAGTCGCTGTAGTGGCATTGGTGTAGTCCGCGGCCGTTCCTGGCTCGGTGAGGGCCCCGGAGACCGTCCACGCACTGGTTGCCCCTTTGGGCGCGCCCGAGGGCAAGGTCGCGGCCTGCTCGAAGTTGAGGTCGAGGGACTCGGTGGAGCCGTTGGGGGCGTAGACGGTGACCGAGGTCGACGCGCCCTGGGGCGTCGTCGTGCCCGTACCCTTGGCGGTGGTCGGTGCCGTCCAGCCCGATTGGGGTGCCAGGTTGCCCCCGAGGTTCACGCTTGTCGTAGCGTTGGCGGCGATCTGCTGCCCGCTCGGGATGCTCAAGTTGGCGAGGGGCGAACTGGTGTCGATAACGCCTGTGGCGCTGGCCGGCCAGCCCTGGACCAGGGAGCCGTCCGGTGTCACCAGGTTGCCGTTGGCGTCCAGGTCCAGCGAACCGGCCCGGGTGTAAACGGTTTGCCCGTCGTTGTTGGCGATGAAGAAACCGTCGCCCTGGATGCTCAGGTCAAGGGGGTTGCCGGTTTGCTCCGACGTGCCCTGGGTGAAGTTGGCCTCGACCCCGGCGACTTTTACGCCCAGGCCCACCTGGGTGGGGTTGACACCGCCCTGGGGCGACGTGGGCGCCGTGGCGCTTGAGATCGTCTGGTCCAGGAGGTCCTCGAACCGAACCTCGTTGCTCTTGTAGCCGGTGGTATTGATGTTGGCGATGTCGTTCCCGATCGAGTCGATGAACTCCTGGTTGGCGTCCAGGCCGGAAACTCCGCTGAATAGCGATCGAAGCACGGGTTGTGCCCTCCTTTTCGTAGGTCTTGTTTGTAGGTCTTGTTTGTAGGTCTTGCTAGCCCGAGGTACCTGAACCGGACGAGCCTCCGCTGGAGCTGGCGGCGCCGGCGCCCTGGGTGCCGGTACCGGCGGAGCTGCCCGGGAGAGTCACACTTGTAACCGATGAGAACGGGACCGTGCTGCTGCCCACGTTGAGCAGCGGCCCGTTGGAGGTCAACTGGATCCCGGACACGACGCCGGAGACGGAGTTGCCGGACTGGTCGGTGCCGGTGACTTGCTGGCCGAGCATCGATGTGGCCGCGCCGGCTTGTTGCGAGGTCACCAGGCTGGACAGCGACGTCTGGAGCGACCCCAGCTCCTGGACTTCTTCGAAGGACGCGGTCTGGGACAGGAACTGCGTCGAGTCCACGGGGTTGTCCGGGTTCTGGTACTGGAGCTGAGCGACGAGCAACTTCAAAAAAGTGTCGGCGTTGACGCCATTGGAGCCGAGGAGGTTGGTGGCCGAGCTGGTCCCGGAGATGGCGCTGGCCGTGTCCCCGGCCGGTAGCGTGGCCGTGGGCTGGTGGCTCGTGGCGGTGGTGCCTGTTATGTCACTCATATGTCGTCACAACCTCATGTCGAGAAGGCCGTTGGTCTGGGAGGAAAGAACGGCCGCTTCGCCGCCCTCGCCTGTCTGGGCTCCGGTCGGGCCCTCGTAACCGGGGCCGTCCAGGGGGGCAGTCGCCTGTTCCCGCCAGGTACCGGCACCCCCCTGGTCCGAGGCGGGACCGCTGCCCACGTCGAAACGTCCCGCGGTCAGGCCCCCACTGGCCAACTGCTGGCGCAGCTGGCCGAGGTTTTGGCGCAGCATGTCCCTGGTCGCGTCCCCGTCGGCGTGGAGGGAGACGTTCACGGTCGACCCTTCCAGGTGGAGCTCTACGTGGACCAGTCCCAGTTCTTCGGGTTGGAGGCGGATGTTGACCTGGTAGGAGCCGTCGGGCTGGCGCGCCGCGGGAGCCAGGACAGTGGCGAGTTGCGTTGCGACGGGCTCCGGCTTGGCTTCTGCGGCCAGGGACGCTTCGCCTGGCGTGGCGAAGAACCAACTTGGCCGGCCCGTGGCCGGCACGGCCGCAGGGGCGGGCACCGGGGCCATGGGGGCGGGTGGGCCGGAGGCGCCCGGTTGGGGGATGGTCGGCGTGGTCGGGTGCACGTCCGGGATGAGCCGGTCCGTGCCCGGCGCGGCCCCGTTGGCGGCGGAGGGCCCGATTACCGTTGAGGCGGCCGGCGACGCCGGCGCCGCGCCGGCACCGCTCGATCGCCCGGCGCCAGTCGCGCCGTGGCCGTCCGCGGCTTGGCCTGGCGACGTCGCCCCGACGTGGGTTCCGGACGTCGCCCCGACCTGGGTTCCGGACGTCGTCCCGACCG
>PMLI01000310.1 GCA_003158835.1 Acidimicrobiaceae bacterium | reverse complement strand
CCCGGCCCGGGGCGGGGACGGCGGGCCCCACTCGGGCGGGGGCGGGCCGAGCTCAGCGGTGCCCCTGGCCGGCGTCAGTACCACGCCCCGTTTGCCTGCGGAGCCCAAGTTTGCTTCTTTCCCGGGCCCGATGCTGACGCCCCCGCTGGTCCCGCTGGGCGAGAGCTTCGCCGGCGGCCAGCCCGCGATTGCGGCCGCGCCGCTGTGGACGGGCGGCTCGCTTCAGGCCGGGACGACCGTCAACGTGCCCCTCACGCTGGCGGGGTTGGTCCTGGCGTTCGCCCTCACGCAGTGGCTGATCGACAGGCGTGACCCCAAGTTCGTGGAGGCCCCGGTCAGAAAGGACGAAGACTCGATTGGCTTCGAGTGAGCCCGCAGCGGGCGCCGGCACCAAAGCGCGCCCCGATCGCCCCCTGATGGAAGGGACCGGCGCCACCTGGCCCGGCCGCGCCCGGCTGGCCAGCGCCGAGCACACGAGCCTGGAGCAGCGCCTGGGCGCGCTGCAACTGGTGCGCTTGGCGGTGGTGGTGCTCGTCGTGGCCGCGGCGGGGGCGGTGCCGGGTGAGCTGGGCATGACGCTGGGCCAGGTCTTGTGGCGCAGCCTGGCCTACCTGGGCGTGTGCATAGGCGGGCAACTGGCCGACATGGTCTGGCAACGCAGCGGGCGGGGCTTGGCCCGGCCGCACCCGGGCGCTCCGTTCCAGCAGATGCTGCTGCCGGTCGACCCCGTCTACCTGGCCGTGCTGGCGCTGCCCTCCGGGGGGGCGCAGAGCGACTTCATCCTTCTGTTCACTGTGCAGCTGATCTCGGTCACACTGCTGGCGAGCCCCCGGGCCGGGATCAGGCTGGCCATGTGGGACTCGGTGCTGTTGTTGGCGGTGACGTGGTTCCAGCTGGGCGGGCCGCTGGGCACGTGGCTGGGCACCCCGCAGGTGGTCACCCCTTCAACCGGCGCCGTGGTCGTGCGCATCGGCGGGTTCTGGGCCGTGGCCCTGACGACGGCGTGCTTCTCGGCCTTGAGCGAGCGGGAGCTGCGGCGCTCGAAAGCTCACCTCGACGCTCTGACGACCATGGCTGCGCAGATGGAAGAGGCCATGGAGTCCGGCTGCGAACCGGAGGAAATAGCGGCCATCTTGCTCAAAGGCGTCCTTTACCCCTTCGCCTTCAAACAGGTGGCAGTCATATGGGAAGGCAAAGAGCAGCCTTTGGCGGCGAGGTTCGTCGCCGGGCTCGACGGGGTGGTCGCGGTCCAGGCTGGTCCACCGGAGAACGGCCCCTTGAAGAGCGCGGTGGCCGTTCGGGCGCTGGAGGCCAACCTACCCTTGCTCGTCCGCGACCTGGCCGGGGAGGCAGGACCGGCTCTGGAAGCGTTGGTCCCGGGCGCCACCAACGTCGTCGTGGTGCCGCTCAAAGCGGGCCGCGAAGGCCGGGGGCTCCTGCTGGCCGAGTGCGGGCCGCCTCCCAACCGGCGCATGAGCCGCCGCTCCCTGGACATGGTGACCCGTTTCGCCGCCCACGCCGCTCTGGTCCTGCGCAATGCCGACCTCAAAGCCGAGATAGCCCGGTTGGCCGCCTCCGATCCCCTCACCGGCCTGGCCAACCGGCGGGCGCTCACCACCGCCCTGGCCCGCGAGGTGGCGCGCTCGGTCCGGACCAGGGAGCCGTTGTCGCTGGCGATAATGGACATCGATTTCTTCAAGAAGATCAACGACACTTACGGCCACGTGGCCGGCGACGACGTGTTGCGGGAAGTGGCCGGGGCCATGGCCTCCAACGTGCGGGACGTGGACCTGGTGGCCCGCTACGGAGGCGAGGAGTTCGCCATCGTCCTGCCCAATTGCCCGAGCGAGGGCGCCTTGACCGTCGTCGAACGCGTAAGAGCCGCGGTCTCCGCCCTCCCCACGGTGACCCGGGTGACGGTGAGCGCCGGCATCTCAACCGCCTGCGGGGGAACCGGCGGCGGGGCCGAAGACCTCATGGCCGCCGCCGACGAGGCCCTGTACGCCTCGAAGAACGCCGGCCGGGACCGCGCCACGCTGGCTCCGGTCCGAGCGCCCGGGCCCCCGCCCGGCCACCCCGCCCTGGCTCTTTAGGGCTGAACGGGAAGCGCCGCCCGCAACCGTCCGGCCAGGTCGGAGGCGAACTCTTCGGAGGGGTAGCGGT
This sequence comes from Acidimicrobiaceae bacterium, assembly GCA_003158835.1. Taxonomy (GTDB): domain Bacteria; phylum Actinomycetota; class Acidimicrobiia; order Acidimicrobiales; family Palsa-688; genus Fen-671. The sequence goes on along the minus strand of PMLI01000310.1, from coordinate 11,674 downwards.
GACGGGGCCACAGGAAGCCCCGCAGGCCGTCCCCGTGACTGCGGGGGACGACGTGCAGGTGGACGTGGGGGACGCTCTGGCTCACCACCTCGTTCAGGGCGAAGAAGGTCCCCTCCGCGCCCAGCACCGCCCGCTGGGCGGTGGCCACCCGCCGGCCGGCTCCCAGCAGGGGCCCCAGCAACGCTTCGGGCATTTCCGCCAACGTGCCGTAGTGGGCCCGAGGGACGACCAGGGTATGGCCGTCGAAGACGGGCCGGATGTCGAGGAAAGCCACGAACTCGTCCTCTTCCAGGACGAGGTGGGCGGAGAGGTCCCCTTCCAGGACCCGATCGAAGACGCAGTCTGACGTGACTCGCGACATTACGCTGTGGGACACATATGGCCGACATAGCACTTGGTGGCGCACCCCCCGAGACCGTCCTTCCCGAGCCCCCGCCCGGCGCCGAGGAGGCGTTGGCGCAGGCCATGGCGGGCCGCTCTCCCCGCTCCGAGGTAGCCGCGGTGGCGGCCCGCTGGCCCCGCTACCTGGCGGCGTGGGCGTCCCTGGCCGAGCTCAGCGTGGCCGACGACGTGATCGGCGCCTATGCCTTTGCCCGTACCGGCTACCACCGTGGCCTGGACGCGCTGCGCGCCGCCGGTTGGAGGGGTTCGGGGTACGTGCGGTGGCGCCACCCGTCCAATCGCGGGTTCCTGCGCAGCTTGGAGGCGTTGCGGCTGACGGCGGGGCTGATCGGGGAAGAGGAGGAGCAGCAGCGCTGTGCGCTCTTTCTCCGCCAGGTCGACCCGGACCGGGGGGGCGGGGACCGCTAGTGCCGGTGCCGTCCCCAGGGCCCGTTCCCTCCGGCGTGGCGCCCGACGGCTACGACCGGTTGCGCCGGCGCGTCCTGTGGCGGATGCCTTCGGGCCTTTACCTTCTGGGCAGCGCCGCCGGCGGGCGTCGTAACCTGATGACTCACACCTGGGCCATGCAGGTGGCGATCCAACCGAAGTTGTTGGCCGTGTCCGTCCGCAACGACGCCCTCACCTGCGAACTGGTTCGCCAGGGCGGCGCCTTCAGCCTTTGCTTGTTGAAGCGGGAGGACCGCGCCCTGGTCCGGGGCTTCACCAAGCCCGCCGTGGAGGGGCCCGAGCCGGGCATGCTCGGAGGTGTCGCGGTGCGGACCGGTGCCACGGGCGCGCCCATCATTTCCGCCGCCGTGGCCTGGTTGGAATGCGAGGTGCGCCAGGAGACGATGTTGGGCGACCACACCCTGTTTGTAGGCGAGGTGGTCGACTGCGGCGCCCCGGACGAAGACGCGCCCCTGCTGCGCACCGAGGACACCAGGCTCAACTACGGTGGCTGAACCGGCCGGGCCCCGGCCCGGGCCTTTTGGCCTTGCCCGGGGGGCGTTCCCGGGACCAGACGGTAGACTTCCGGCGTGCCGTTGCCCGCGCCCTCAGTGAGCGGGTGCCAGGCCACGAGCCCGCGCCAGCAGGTCCACGAAGCCCCGGTGCCGGAGCGGGACCGCGTCACCCTCAATCTTCGCTTCGTGGCGGGGTGGTCCCAGACCCAGATCGGGTTGTTTATCGGCGCCACTCAGATGCAGGTGTCCCGCATGCTGGCCCGTAGCCTGGCGCAGCTCAGGTCCTGGTCCGAGCCCGAGAGAGCATAGGTGGCGGCCCCGGCCCAGGTAGCGGGCCCGAACCCGGCAGACGGCGAGCCCCCCCGCCTGGTGACGGCTCCTGAAGGGCTGGCGGCCCTGGTCGAAGATCTGAGCTCGGCGCCCCGCTACGCCCTCGACACCGAGTTCCATCGGGAGCGCACCTACTGGCCGCGCCTCGCACTGGTGCAGGTGGCGTGGCAGCCGGAGCCGGACGGGCCCGTGGTCATCGCCCTGGTGGACCCCCTCGCCGTCGACCCCGAGCCCCTGGCCAAGGTGCTGGCGGGCCCGGGCGTAATGGTGGCCCACGCCGCCAGCCAGGACCTGGAGGTGCTGGCCCAAGCGTGCCAGCTGCTTCCTTCGACCCTCTTCGACACCCAGGTGGCGGCCGGTTTCCTGGGTTACGGGTCCGCCTCGCTGGCCTCCCTCGTCGACCGCTTCCTGCACGTGCGCCTGGCCAAAGGCGACCGCCTCACCGACTGGAGCCGACGTCCCCTCACCGCCTCGCAGGTCGCCTACGCCGCTTCGGATGTGGCCCATCTGCTGGCTCTGACCGACGTGATCTCGGGCCAGCTGGTGGGTCGGAGCCGGCTCGTCTGGGCCGAAGAAGAGTGCTCAGCCCTCCTGGCCCGCCCGATCGGCGCCACCGATCCCGAGGAAGCGTGGTGGAAGCTGCGTGACAACCGCCAGCTGCAGGGCAACGCCCGGGCCGTCGCCCAGGAGGTGGCGGCGTGGCGGGAACGCAAGGCCCGCGAGCACGACTTGCAGCCTCGCATGGTCCTGCCCGACCTGGCGCTGCTATCGATCGCCCACAGCCCGCCCCCCACGGCCGAGAAGCTGCACGAGACGAGGGGCATTGACGCCCGCTACCTGAGGGGCGGCGCCGACGAGGAGATCATGGCCGCCGTCGCCCGGGGCCGGGCGCTGCCCGCCGAGCGGCTGCACATCGCCCAAAACGACCAGGTGAGCAAGGAGATGCGCCCGGCCGTCGCCCTGGCGTCGGCCTGGGTGGCACAGCTCGCCCGGGACGAGGAGGTCGACGCCGCCCTCCTGGCCACCCGCACCGACGTCGTCGAGTTCCTCTCCGCCAAGCCGCAGGCGCGGCTCGGGCAAGGATGGCGGGCCGGTCTGGTCGGCGCCCCGCTGCGCAGATTGGCCGATGGGCAAGCCTCGCTCGCCCTGGACGGGCACGGGCGCCTGCTCATGGAGGACAGGCCCGTACCGGGCCGGGCCCCCCTCCCCAGCTAACCGCAACCCCCGTCAGGCGCCGGCGGCCCCCGGCTCGCCGCCCCGGGCCGTCTCGGGCCGCAGGTCGATCGTCAAGGTCAGGATCCCCTGTTCCAGGTGGCCGGTGGCGTCACCGATGATGGCGTAGTCCATGAAGTCGGTGCGGGCCTGGTCGACGTAGCGCTTGCGATCGGCCCCTTCGAGGGGTGGCACCCCCCGCTGGCGCACGGCGTGTGCCCGTTCGCGGAAGCGCTGGAGCATGGCGTCGACGTCGAACTCTGCAGGCATGGCGGCCATGCTAGAGCGCCACTGCCGCCGCCACTCGGGGCGCCACTGCCGGTGATGGTGACCTCGCCCGGCTGGGCCGCCAGGACTACCCGGTGCCGAGCGAGCCGGTGCTGAGCGGGCCCGGCGCCGGCGCCCGCCGGGCTGCTCCCCGGGGTTACTGACGACCCGCACGGCCTGGGGGGCGGAAAAGCACCTTCCCTGACCAGCTTGGTTTGGCCTGGTAGCTATGCTGGAGGCACGGCTCGCCAGGCTCGCGCGCCGTTCACATTTGGGACCGAGATAGGGGTAGGCTTCCCTGCGTCTCGCACGTCTCGCTCAGGAGTCATTGTGAAAAAGGGACGGCACCGGCGCTTCGAAGAGGCGCGTAGCTTGAAGCGGTCTGTGGAAGCGGTTGTCGAACCATGCCCCGAATGCCGGGCGATGCCGGGCACGGAGCACGCGTCGTGGTGCTTGGCCATGGAGGACGAGGAAGAGCCCGAAGGCGACGACCTTCAACAGCTCGACCGCACCGACAGCCACCAGCACTGAGCGAGGCGGGCCTCGGGGGGCGCCCTGCCGACGACTCGGCTGCCGACGACCGGGCTGATGGCGACCGGGCTGATGGCGACCGGCTAATGGGCCGAGGGGCCTTTCGCCGGTCCCCTAGCATGGTGAGGTGGCAACCAGCCCCGCACCGCGCCGTCAGCCCGCCTACCCCCGCGTAGCCGACAAACCCGACTTTCCCGGACTAGAGCGCGAGGTCCTTGCCTACTGGGCGCAGGACGGCACTTTCGAGGCGTCGATCAAAGCGCGCACCGAGGCCGAGGAGTTCGTCTTCTACGACGGGCCGCCCTTCGCCAACGGCCTACCGCACTATGGCCACTTGCTGACGGGGTACGTGAAGGACGCCATACCCCGTTACCGGACGATGCGGGGCTGGCGCGTCGAAAGGCGTTTCGGTTGGGATTGCCACGGTTTGCCGGCGGAGATGGAAGCGGTGCGGGAGCTCGACCTGCCGGGCCGGGCCGACATCGAGCGCTACGGCATAGCGCGCTTCAACGAGTACTGCCGCTCGTCCGTGCTGCGCTACACGAGCGAGTGGGAGCGCTACGTCACGCGCCAGGCCCGGTGGGTCGATTTCGCCCACGACTACAAGACCATGGACCTCTCCTACATGGAGAGCGTGATGTGGGCCTTCCGCCAGCTCTACGACCGGGGCCTGCTGTACGAGGGCTTCCGGGTGCTCCCGTACTGCTGGGAGTGCGAGACGCCTCTGTCCAATTTCGAGACCAGGGTGGAAAACGCCTACCGGCCCCGCCAGGACCCGGCCGTCANNACGACGACGCCGTGGACGCTGCCCTCGAACCTGGCCCTGGCGGTCGGGACCGACATCAGCTACGCCGTGATGCAGACGGACCGGGCCCGCTACGTCGTGGCCGAGGCCCGGCTCGAGGCGCTGGGTGATGGCCTCGAAGAGGCCCTGCCCGGCGCTCGGCGAGTGGCGACCGTCCCGGGCCGTGACCTGGTCGGTTTGGCCTACCGGCCCCTGTTCGACTTCTTCGCCGGCCAGCCCGGCGCTTTTGTGGTGCTGGCCGCAGACTTCGTCTCCACCGAGGAGGGCACGGGCATAGTGCACCTCGCCCCCGGGTTCGGGGAAGACGACCAGCGCGTCTGCGACCAGGCCGGCATCGCCGTGGTGTGCCCCATCGACTCGCGCGCCCGGTTCAGCGCCGAGGTGCCGCCCTATCAAGGCGTACAGGTCTTCGATGCCAACCGGGCCATAATCTCTGACCTGAGGCGGGCGGGCGCCCTTGTCCGCCACGAGACCTACGAACACTCCTACCCGCACTGCTGGCGCACGGACACCCCACTGGTGTACAAGGCGGTCAGCTCCTGGTTCGTTCAGGTGACTGCGCTCAAGGAGCGCATGTTGCAATTGAACCAGGAGATAAATTGGGTCCCCGCCTACATGCGGGACGGGGCGTTCGGCAAATGGCTCGAAGGTGCACGGGACTGGTCCATAACCCGTAACCGTTTTTGGGGCTCGCCCATCCCGGTGTGGAAGAGCGACGACCCGAAGTACCCGCGCACGGACGTATACGGGAGCCTCGACGAGCTAGAGGCCGACTTCGGCGTGCGGCCCGCCGACCTGCACCGCCCCGGCATAGACGAGCTGGTGCGGCCCAACCCCGACGACCCGACGGGGAAATCGATGATGCGCCGCGTCGAAGACGTGCTCGACTGCTGGTTCGAGTCCGGCTCGATGCCGTTCGCCCAGGTCCATTACCCCTTCGAAAATGTGGACTGGTTCGAGAGCCATTTCCCGGCCGATTTCATAGTGGAGTACGTGGGCCAGACCAGGTGCTGGTTTTACACGTTGCACGTGATGGGGACGGCCCTGTTCGACCGGCCGCCTTTCCGCAATTGCATGGCCCACGGCGTGATCCTCGGCCAGGACAAGCAAAAACTGTCCAAGCGCCTACGGAATTACCCCGACCCCGAGGAGATGTTCGCTCTGTACGGGGCGGACGCCGTGCGCTGGTTCCTGCTTTCTTCACCCGTCGTACGCGGTGGCGACCTCGTGGTCGAGCGCAAGGGCCCCTCCGATGCGGTGCGGGCCGTGCTCAACCCGCTGTGGAACGCATGGAAGTTCTTCGCCATGTACGCCAACGCCGACGGTTACCAGGCCCGCTTGACCAGCGGCCCCGGCGATGTCCTGGACCGCTACATCCTGTCCAAAGCCCGCTTGCTGGTCGAAGACGTGACAGATGCCATGGACGCCTACGACCTGTACCGGGCGGGCACCAGCGTGACGGCCTTCCTCGACGCCCTCAACAATTGGTACATACGGCGCAGCCGGGACCGTTTCTGGAGCCGGGTGGGGGCGAGCCAGGCGTCAGACTCGACCAAGATGGCGGCCTACGACGTCCTGTACACCGTGCTGCATACGCTGTGCCGCACCGTCGCCCCCCTGTTGCCCATGGTGACCGAGTCGGTCTACCGGGGCCTCACGGGCGAGCGCAGCGTGCATCTGGCGGAGTGGCCGGACGTTTCCTCGCTGCCCGAAGACCCGGGGCTGGTGGCGCACATGGACACCGTGCGCGAGGTGTGCTCGGCCGGCCATTCCGTGCGCAAGGCCCGGGAGCTGCGGTCCCGCCTGCCGCTGGCGTCGGTGACCGTGGCGGGCCCCGGCGCGCCGGCGCTCGCCCCCTACCAGGAGCTGATCGCCGAGGAGCTCAATGTCAAGCAGGTCAACCTGGTGAGCGCGGTCGACGACGTGGCCGATCTCGTGCTCCAGGTCAACCCGGCCGTGCTCGGGCCCCGGCTCGGCCCGGCCACGCAACACGTCATAGGGGCGGTGCGCCGGGGCCAGTGGATGCGCCTGGCCGACGGCTCCGTCGAGGTGGCCGGGCACGTCCTGGCCGAGGACGAGTATTTCCTCTCCCTGGTCCCCAAGGACAAAGACTCGAGCCGGGCGCTGCCGGCCAACGACCTCGTGGTGAGCCTGGCTCTGGACCCGAGCGCCGAGCTCGAGCTCGAGGGCTTGGCCCGGGACCTGGTCCGCCAGGTCCAGGAGGCACGCAAGAAGGCGGGCCTGGACGTCTCCGATCACATCAGGCTGAGCCTCGACCTCTCCCACGTGCCCGAGCTCCGCCAAGCTGTCGCCGCCCACCGGGAGATGATCGCGGGCGAGACCCTGGCCGGCGACATCGTTTTCGTCCCCGAGCCGCCGCCCCGCGCTGAAGCCGTCACCGTGGCGGACGGCACCACCTACTACATCGGGGTCGACAAGCTCGGCGACGCCTAAAAGGCGAGTTTGGGGAGGTGGAGCGCGCGAAGCTTTGGCTCCATGACCACCACTACCGCGCCGGAGCCCACCAAGGTCCACCACGTGCCCACCTTCGGCTTCACCAAGCACGGCCACGCCGTGCATGCCAAGACCACCGACCACCTACCGACCCACTCGGCCTACGCCCGCTTCAACAAGAAAATAGCGCTGTTGATAACGGAAAACGTCGGCACTATGTCGTGTTTCTGGCTGTTCTGCGTCATAGCTCTGTTGGGCCTGCCCGCGGCTCTGGTGGAAGCGCATGTCATCTCGCCGACCATCGGTCTCATCGGCGAGGCCGGGTTCGTGATCATGGTCCAGTGGTTGGCCCAGAGCTTCATCCAGTTGGTCCTGCTTCCCGCCCTCATGGTGGGCCAGAACCTGCAGAACATCGCTGCCGACGCCCGCTCGGCCAAGACCTTTGAGGACGTCGAGCGCATCATCGACCTGCTCGACGCCCACACCCAGGGAGGCGTGAAAGACATCCTCGAAGCCATCGATGGCCTCAAGGCGCAACTCGTGACCGCGGGGGCGGCGGGTACTCCCGGGGCGGCCGGCCGGCCGAGCTAAGCGGGCCCGGGCCCGGCCTCGGCTACCGAGACCGGCCGGGAGGCCAGGAGCAGGACGGTGCCGGCGATGCAGACGACCACCCCTCCCACGAGCAGGACGGCTCCGGCCCCGCCCGGCAGGTGCTCCCGGTAGAGCACAAAACCGGCCCCTATGAGACCGAGCGAGGCCACCGAAGCGTTGGCGGCCGAGACGCTGGCGGCGTTGGCGTGGCGGAACGCCTGTTGCAGCAGGCTCTGTGCCCACACCGACATCACCACCATCAGCCAGAGGCCGGCGCTGGGCAGGACGGCGGTCAGCCCGCCCACCCCGTAGATGGCGAAACGGTCACCGATTTCCTTGGTGAACACGCCGGTGCCGGCGAAAAGCAAGCCCACCGCCACGCCGGTGGCCACGCCGGCCGCTTTGCGGCGCCGCTCGCCGGGCGTGGTGGCCAACCGGGCCGAAAGGGCGGCGACCAGCCCAGCCGCCAGCATGCAGGACGCCCCCACCGCCAGCTCGGTCCAGTTGGAGAGCGGTTTGCGCACTATTGCACTGTGGGCGGCGCCGATTGCCGTGATGGCGCCGCCCGCGCTGGCCAGAGCCACTCCGGCGACTTCGATCGGGCTGAAGCGCTCCTCGAGCCAGCGACCGCCACCCACCACGAGCAGGCCCCGGCCGGCGTTGCGCAGGGTGGCCACGACGGGCACGGGGGCCAGGGCCAGGGACGCCGCTTCCCCCACCCAGGCCAGAGCGCTGAGCACCATCGCCACCAGCCACGCCGGCCGCCTGGCCAGGGCGGCCAATAGTCGCAGGCCCCGGCGGCCGGCCGCCGTGCGCATACCCTCCCGTTTCTCGAGCCAGGCGGCGCCGGCATTGAACATGCCCGATACCAGTGCGAGTAGGCTACCGACCAGCAACATGGCTTTAGCGGCGGGACATCGGAGGGCAGTGGAAGTGGGGCACGAAAGCGCCTATGACGGGTACAGACGCTAACGTCCCTCGGCGCGTCCTCATCATCTCAGCAGAGATGGGTGAGGGCCACAATGCAGCCGCAGCCGCTCTCACCGAGGCCATCGAGGAGTGCTGGCCCGAGTGCGAAGTCCTGCGCCTCGACACGATGGAGCTGCGCGGCGTCCGTTTTGCCAGGGCGGCCCGGTGGGCTTACGGCTTCCAGCTGTCGGCGTTGCCGTGGAGCTACGAGATCTTTTACGACTGGTTGTCGCGTTCCAAGCGGTTCGCGAGCCTCGCCCGGACGGCGGTGGGTGCTTTCTTCGGCCGCCGGCTGGCCAAAGTGGTGGCGGGCAAGGACCCCGATATCGTCATATCGACTTACCCTTTCGGCTCCGCCGCGCTGGACTGGCTGAGGGCGAAAAGGGGTTATTCCACCGTGACGGTGACGTACTGCCCCGCTTTTCATGTCCACCCTTTGTGGGCTTACGGCGGCATCGACCTTCATTTCGTGATGTACGACACGGCCTCTGACGACGCCCTGTTGCCCGGCTTCCAGCAGACCATGCGTTTAGGGGCACCACCGGTGCGCCGTGGTTTCGGTCATTTCAGCCGGGACGAAGCCCGCCGCCTTCTCGGGCTGCCCGCAGACGATTTCATCGTGTTGATGACTGGGGGCGCCTGGGGCCTGGGGGACATCGCTCCGGGCGTGGAAGCCTTGGTGAAGCTGGAGCCGGCCGTGCACGCGGTGGCCGTATGCGGTAAGAACACGAGCCTCGAGGCCGACCTGCGTCCACTCGAGGCGGCCCACCGAGATCGCTTGACCGTGTTCGGCTATGTCTCGACCATGCCCGAGCTCATGGCGGCTGCCAGCGTAGTGGTCACCAATGGTGCCGGTGTCACCGTCCTGGAGGCTCTGCGGGCCCCGAGGCCCGTCGTGGCCTTTGCACCCCTGGTCGGGCACGGTACGGCGTCCACCACCGAAATGGTGCGGCGCAACCTCGCCGTCGAAGCCCGCAACGTACCCGAGCTCGTCGAGCAGATCCGCCGCTTGCGGACCGACGCCGACTTGTTGCACAGCATGGAAAAGGCGGGCGAAGCATGGGTCGATGGCCGGGACCTGCGGCGCAGCATGGGCGAAATCCAAGCGGTCTATGCCGCCCATCACGCCCGGACGGCCGGCTTGAAGGCCGCCACTACCACGCCCGCCCGGGGCTGAGCGGCGCCTCGGCCACCCGGCCAAGCCACACCGTCGGGGGCGGCTCGGCGGGCTGGTCAGCTGCCCAGTGAGAGCACGTCGGGCGCCGGTGGCCGAGCCGCCGGCAAACCAGTGTGCTGGACGAACGAACTTCCCTCGACGTAGCTGAGGGTGTTGGCGCAGCCGCCGTCGGCGTGGGACTGGTAGGTGAGCCGGACCGAAGTCGCCGGGATGACCTGGTCGGGGCCGGGCCTGGCCTCGAGATGGGACCAGCGGGCTTCGGTCGGTGGGTCATCGCAGCGGGCGAAGACCTCCGCCCAGACCACAGGGTTGGCCAGGCTGGTGGCGGGCACCAGCAGATCTCTGATCACAGTGGGCTGGCCGGCGCTGAGATCGGTTATCTCCGACCGCCAGGCGCCGGGGACCGGGGACCACACCCGAAAGCGGTAGGGACGCCCGGCCGACCACGGGAAATGGCGGGTGTGGGGCCCGTCCACCGGAGCTAAGTCCGACCCGGTACCGTCCAGGACGCCGCCCCCGGCGTGGTAGCCGCCCCAGTTGACGGCCCCGGCCGGCGCCCCCGGGTGCCATTGCAAGCCCGTGTGGCCTGCGCCCAGGTCGCGGCCCCGGTCGAGGAAGGAGACCTGCAGCGCCCAGAAATACAGCCTGCTGACGCTGGGGGGCCGAGCGATCTCGAGCACCGCGCTCACCTCCTGGAAGGGCCCCCCGGGAACCTGCCACCACAGGTGGAACGACGAGGCCCCGTTCGAGGAAGTGGGCGGGCCGCTCAGTCTCTCCCGGGGTTGGCCGAAACGGGATAACCAGCTCACTGCGCCGAACCTACTCGGGCGGCTGTGCCACAGGCCGGGCCCCGGGGCCAGCCGGGCCCGGACCAGCCGGTCGGTTCGGCCCGCCGCCCTACGGACGCGCCGGGCGTGTGCCGGACGTGTGCCGGTGGTGTTCTCTTTTCACTTTTTGTCAGCACTTGCTGACCGTGAGCTTAAGCTGACGAAAACGCGAAAAGTTAATCCCACCTCTCTTGCCCGGGCGCCTGCGGACAGCCGGCCCGGCTCATCCGCGGGCGGCCCCGGCCGGCGGCCGCCCCCGCCGGGCCGCCCGCGTGGCCGAGCAGGCGGCGGCGAGCACCATGACGCCCATCGAGGTGTAAAAGGCGGTGTGCAGGCCGGTGGTGAAGGCCACCGCCAGCTTGCCGTGCAGCTTGGCGGTCCCTACGAATATGGCGAACGCCAACCCCCGCGAGATAGACCGCGAGGCGACCAGGATCGCCATGGAGAAGGAAAAGACCATGCCGATGTTGGCAAAGGTCCTCAACATCCCCGAGGCGATGCCGAACACTTGCGGCTTCACCGCCCTCATCAGTGCCGTGGTGTTGGCCGGGAAGAACCCGCTGGCGCCGATGCCGTTGAGCACGCTGGCCAGGACCACGACCCAGAGCCCGGTGCCGACCGAGAGGCGGGAATAGACCAAGAGGGCCACGACCTGGAGGGAGAGGCCGCCGGTGGCCGGGAGCACCGGGCCGAAACGGTCCGCCAGGCGGCCTGCGATGGGGCCGATGGCGCTGCCCACCACGTAGCCGGGCACCAGCAGGAGGGAGGCGTCTATCGGGGCCAGGCCCCGGGGGCCCTGGAGGTACATGATCACCAGGAAGAGCACGGCGAAATTGGCCAGTCCTTGGAACAGGGAGGCGAGCAGTGTCGGCGTCACCGTGGGCACGCGGAGCAAGGAGAGGTTGAGCATGGGTTCGGCCCGGCGGTGCTCGATCAGGGCGAACGCGGCCACGAAGATGACACCTCCGACCAGGAAGCTGGTCGTGGCGGTGTCGAACGAAGACGTCGCCAGACGGGTGACGGCCCACAGGATCCCGAACAGCCCGAGGCCCAGGGCCGCCATCCCTATCAGGTCGAGGCGGTGCTTGGTGCGCCGGCCGGTGTCGTGCAGGGCCCGGAAGGCGAGGGTTACGCCGAAGGCGCCGATAGGCACGTTGATCCAGAAGAT
>PMLI01000486.1 GCA_003158835.1 Acidimicrobiaceae bacterium | reverse complement strand
TGGCTGGCCCGTTCGTGGGCCAAGTAGGGATCGTAGGCGACGAGGTGCATGCCAAAGGCGAGCGCCCGTTGGGCCACCAGCGTCCCGACCCGCCCCAGGCCGACAATGCCGAGGGTCTTGCCATAGAGCTCGACGCCCTCCCACCGAGCACGTTCCCACCGGCCGGCTTTCAGCGCCGCGTGGGCCTGGGGTACGTTGCGAGCCTGGGCCAAGAGGAGGGCGATGGTGTGCTCGGCGGCCGAGAGGATATTGGACTGCGGAGCGTTGACCACGATCACGCCCCGCTTGGTGGCCGCCGGGACGTCGACATTGTCCAGGCCTATGCCGGCCCTGCCCACAACGACCAGGTCGCGCCCCGCGGCCAGTACCGCCTCGGTCACTTTGGTGGAAGAGCGGATGACGAGAGCCGCCGCGCCCGGCACGATCTCCAGCAGATCGGCGGCGGACAACCCCAGGCGGACGTCAACCTCGTGGCCGGCCTCGGCCAGCAGGTCGAGGCCGGGGTGGGCGATTTCTTCTGTGACCAGGACGCGGGACATCCCACATGCTCGCACCCAGGCCGGCCTGGCTCCAATAGGCCCGGTCGGGGACCGCCGCGGGCCGGCCCGGCCAGACCCCCCGCATAACTCGTCGCGGTGGGCGGTGCTCCTGGCAGACTTGCAGCATGCCCGAGACTGCGCTTCCCGACATCGTCATCCCCACCGGCATGCTCCCGGCCGACGGCCGTTTCGGTAGCGGGCCCTCGAAGGTGCGTGCCGCGGCCGCCGCCTCCCTGAGCCTCGCGGCCAAGGGCCCTTTGGGCACGAGCCACCGGCAAAAGCCTGTCAAGTCGCTGGTGGGCCGGTTTCGCTCCGGTCTGACGGAGTTGTTCGGCCTCCCCGATCACTACGAGGTGGTACTCGGCAACGGGGGCGCGACCGCCTTCTGGGATATCGCCACCTTCTGCCTCATCGAGCAGCGCAGCCAGCACCTTTCCTTCGGCGAGTTTTCGTCCAAGTTTGCGGCGGCGGCCAAGGCGGCCCCATGGCTCGACGACCCCGACGTCGTCACAAGCCCGCCCGGCACGCACCCGGCGGCCATCGGGCGCCAGGGCATCGACGTTTACGCTCTCACCCATAACGAGACTTCCACCGGCGTGATGGCGGAGGTCCGCCGGCCGGACGGTGCCGGACCCGAGGCTCTCGTCGTGGTCGATGGTACGTCGGCTGCCGCCGGCCTGCGGGTTGACCCGGCAGAGTTCGACGCCTATTACTTCGCGCCTCAAAAAGGCCTGGCCGCGGACGGGGGACTATGGATATCGTTGCTCTCGCCGGCGGCGGTCGCCCGGGTCGCCCGGTTGCAGGAGTCGGGACGGTTCGTGCCTGCGTTCCTGGACCTTGCCGTCGCCTTGGAAAACAGCAGGCTCGACCAGACGTACAACACCCCCGCCGTCGGCACCCTGATATTGGCGGTCGACCAGCTGGAATGGATATTGGAAAATGGCGGCCTGGAGTTTTCCGCCGGCCGCTGCGACCGCTCGGCCGAGATCCTCTACGGCTGGGCCGAGTCCACCCCTTACACGGCGCCGTTCGTGGCCAAGCCTGACGATCGCTCGCGCGTGGTCGGCACCATCGACTTCGACGTCGCCGTCGACGCTTCCCTGGTGACCAAGGTGCTGCGTGCCAACGGCATCGTCGACACCGAGCCTTACCGCAGGCTAGGCCGTAACCAGCTCAGGGTCGCCATGTTCCCGGCCGTCGACCCCTCCGACGTCGCCGCCCTCACCGCTTGCATCGATCACGTGGTGAGCGCCCTGTCGTAGGGCGCCGGGGCCTGACGGCGCGTCCCGGGTGCAACGGTGACCACCCCGTTCGCCGTGCCCTGGAACCCGTGCGTGCCCTGGTCGAAGCGGTTCAAGCCGGCGCGGCGTTTGCCAGGGGATGATGCCGACGCGGTCGCGCCGGAGCGGCGCCGACCACCGCCACGGCGGCCACGACGACCGCCGCCGGATTGCCTGATCGCTACCATCCGTTCATATCCCATGAAGAGCTGCCAGAATGATTACCACTGACGCTGCTTTACAGATAAGACTTTTTCAGCCCGTTCTTGGTTTTACAGCCTTCATGGCCAGGACCGGCTGTGATGCACTTTGACCGCGGCCCAAGTTCGGGCCTGGGTACGGTGCCCGTGAAGCCCGACCCGATCAGAGCAAGTCCGCTCCCCCCTAGAAATAAGGGCCCAACGGCCCTGAGTTCGCGTCGACGCACGTAAGTAGGTTCCTGTGTAGGGAGGAACCAAAACTACGCCCTTGCAAGGAGGGCCAAATGACAACGATAAGGCACTTACTGGTCCATCCCCACAAGGTGCCTAATGACTCTCCAAGGTTTGCGTACTTGCGCCACGACAGAGGGCTATCAACGACGCAGGCTCGCCTGCGCCTTATAACTCTCCTGGGCATAGCCGGCCTAATCGTACTGAATGGGGCCGATGTCGTGACCACGCGCCTTCTTATGGCTCACGGGGCCGTGGAGGCCAACCCTCTGTCTTCAGTCCTGCTCGCCAGCGCGAGCCTGCTGTGGGTAAAACTTGCCATCCTCGGGGCTCTGGGCGTCCTGGCCATCAAGCACCGTCCCCGGTTTGGTGTAATGGCGGTTGTCTGCGTCACGGTAGGCATGTACGCCACGGCCGTGTTGTCCAATCTGCTCCTCCTCAACATCGTGACGCGATAGCGAATTTCGGCGCCGTCAGGGCCGTTCGTCGACCTCGGTGACGTACTCCCAGTCAACGTGATCCAGGTGTTCGACGATGACCGGAGTGCCTTGGGGTTTGGACAACGCCCGTGCGTATGCATCTGCGGCGTCGTCGGTGCCCAGCTCACGGGTCTCGATCTCGATGCCGCCGGGTCGCGAGAAACGGTATAACCAGATCTCGCCGGAGGGTGCCGTGTCGGTCATGTCCCGATGATACTGGCCGCTCGCCGTTGGCTTGCCGACGGCTCACTATAAGTTGACGCTGCTAATTGGCCACGGCGGCGGCCCGCGCCGTGGCCTCGGCCGGGGCAGCCACAACGGTCGCTTCGGCCGACGCAAGAGCTCCCAGCAACGCCAGCGAGGCTGCGCTCGCCGCCGCTGACCGTATGGCCAGGCGGGCCAGCAGTGCTTGCCGGCTGGGCGACCTGCGCCCGGGGCCGGCCCGGGCGGAGCGGATTGGGGCTGGGCGGTACCAGCGAGTTCGACCGGCCCCGAAGTCCGGGCCGCAGCCGGCTCGGAGCTTAGATGCTGTTGCGCTAACCGACCTTCCTGAGAACTTCCTAAACCTTAGGCTCATTGCCCCCCGAGCACTTGATGCCTTTTGGACCAGGACCTAAAAAGGGAGATGGCCCGCATGCGGCAATCGGCAGTTGGCTTGTCGACCCGGTCCGCGCCGGTCCAAAGTGACACCTCTTCTGCTGAGGGAGGCCCCGGCAGCTTCGGCTGCCGGGGCCTCGTCCGCTCGCACTCGGCGCCGGTACGGGCCGCCGTCCCCGGCACGCCTGGCGATGGTTGGCCAAACCGTGCTGCACCGCATCGAGGTCGGCGGTCATGGCTGGCCTGGCGGGCCACAGCAGATGCTCGCACGCCTCATCGGGCCCATTTCGAGCGATCGCGATGCGACGGGGCTCCTGTTGGAAGTGGCCACCCGCCTCGTTCCGGCCCGTGACGCCGGATGGGGCTGCTGCAGCGGCACCTGGGGCCGCCCTTGTAACTGCGCGGCGGCTCAGTCCACCCCGGTGTTGAGAGCGGCTCGGTCGAGCGCCGTATTCTCGTCGCTCTCTGCGTCAGGATCGGTGGTGATCGCCGCGTCCCCGCCCGGGCGGAGTTCGCCGACGAGCTCCGAGTCGCCGACGGCGAGCGTGCCGAGGCTGGCGTACAGCTCGAGTTTGGCGCGGGTGTCGGCGATGTCCAAGTTGCGCATCGTCAGCTGGCCGATCCGGTCCGCCGGGCCGAAGGCCGCGTCCTCGGTGCGCTCCATCGACAGCTTGTCCGGGTGGTAGGAGAAGGCCGGTCCGTCGGTCCGCAGGATCGAGTAATCCTCCCCGCGCCGCAGCCGCAGGGTCACCTCGCCGGTCACCGCGGAGGCCAACCACCGCAGGAGCGAGTCGCGTATCATCATCGACTGCGGGTCGAACCAGCGACCTTCGTAGAGGAGCCGGCCGAGGCGCCGCCCTTCATCGTGGTAGGTCGCGATTGTGGCCTCGTTGTGGATGGCGTTGACTAACCGCTCGTAGACGGCGAACAGCAGCGCCATCCCCGGCGCCTCGTAGACACCGCGTGATTTTGCCTCGATGATCCTGTTCTCGATCTGGTCGGACATCCCGAGCCCGTGGCGCCCGCCTATCTCGTTGACCTCGCGGAACATCTCGACGACGTCGTCGTAGCGGCGGCCGTTGATCGCCGCCGGCCGGCCCCGCTCGAAGGCCACGGTCACGTCCTCGGTCTCGATGGCCACCCCGGACCTCCAGTGGGCGACGCCCATGATGGGCTCGACGATCTCGAGAGAGCAGTCGAGGTGCTCAAGCATCTTGGCTTCGTGTGTGGCCCCGAGGATGTTGGCGTCGGTGGAATACGCCTTCTCGACGCTATCCCGGTACGGCAGGCCCCGGGCGATGAGCCATTCGGACATCTCCGTGCGGCCGCCGAGTTCGGCGACGAACACGGCGTCGAGCCACGGTTTGTAGATCCGCAACTCCGGGTTCGCCAGCAGGCCGTAGCGATAGAAGCGCTCGATGTCATTGCCCNNGAACGTCGAGCCGTCGCCCCAGATCGAGACCCCGTCCTCCTGCATCGCCCGGACGAGCAGGGTGCCGGCCACCGCACGGCCGAGCGGGGTCGTGTTGAAATACGTTCGACCACCGGAGCGGATGTGGAACGCGCCACACGCAATTGCCGCCAAGCCCTCCTCAACCAGCTGCCGGCGGCAGTCCACTAGCCGGGCATGATCAGCTCCGTAATCGAGGGCGCGCCCCGGAACCGACGCGATGTCCGGCTCGTCGTACTGGCCGAGGTCGGCCGTGTAGGTACAGGGGATCGCACCATGGTGGCGCATCCACGCCACCGCCACCGACGTGTCGAGACCACCGGAGAAGGCGATGCCGACGCGCTCNNCCGACCGGGAGGGAACTGAGAACCTTGGACACGGCCCTCCACCCTAACTGCGGCCCGGCTCCTTAGCCTGGGAATGGGCTCCGGCTTTGGCTTGCCTCAAGGAGGGCGCGGGCAGCTCTGGAGCAGCGGTACTCGGCACAGGGTACGCATGCGGCGCGTGCGGAGGTCTGCGGGCACGAAAACTCTTACCGCGGCGCCTTCTTCGGCTGGGTGCTCGCGGCGTCTTGCTGCCGGACGGGACAGGCACGGTCCAACCCGGCGGTCGAGCAACGCACGGGCAGGCGGGACGCTGGTGCTGGCCCCGCCTACGGCATGGCGACAAGGCGGCGCGCCGTGTGACTGTATGCGCCATCGCCTACGGCAGGACGGCATCGCTGGGATCGATCGCAGACGATCCCAGCATGGGCGGCACCGCGATCTTCCGGCATACCGTTGTCCTCGGCGACCTGAACCCGGGCACAACGTACCGCGACCTGCTCACCGCCGCCGACGCCCGA
>PMLI01000538.1 GCA_003158835.1 Acidimicrobiaceae bacterium | reverse complement strand
AAGCCGAGTCTTTGCGGGTGGCCACCGAGGAACTGGAAGCCCTGCGCCGCGAGCGCTCGGGTGTCGAACGCCGGCTGGTGGTCCTGCGGGACCAGATGTCCCGGGCCGAGCTCGAGGAATCGCAGGTGCGGGGCCGCCTCGAATCTCTGACCGAGACGGTGCGCCGGGAACTTGACTGCGAGCCGGAGTCGCTGGGAGAGCCCGAGTGCCCCCCGTTGCCAGCCGGCACGAGCGCGCCCAGCCGGGCCCGGGAGCTGGAGCGGGAGTTGCGCTTGATGGGGCCGGTCAACCCCCTGGCCCTATCGGAGTACGCCGCCCTCGAAGAGCGCCACAAGTTCCTGGAAAGTCAGCTCCACGACGTGTCCGCCGCCCGGCGCGAGCTGGGCAAGGTCATAAAGGCGGTGGACGCCGAGATAATCACGGTTTTCAAAGCCGCTTACGACGACGTGGCCGAAAATTTCGCCTATCTGGTGGGCACATTGTTCCCGGGAGGCCACGGTTCCCTGGCCCTGACCGACCCCTCCGATATCTTGGGCTCGGGCGTCGACCTCGAGGTCCGCCCGGCCGGGAAGAACATCCGCCAACTGTCCTTGCTTTCCGGCGGGGAGCGGAGCCTGGTGGCCCTGGCTTTTCTGTTCGCTGTTTTTCGTAGCCGCCCCTCGCCGTTTTACATGATGGACGAAGTCGAGCCTGCTCTTGACGACGTAAACCTGCACCGTTTCCTGGACCTGTTGAACGAGTTCCGGACCGAGTCGCAGTTGCTGGTGGTCAGTCACCAAAAGCGCACGATGGAGGCGGCGGACTGTCTCTACGGGGTGAGCATGCCGCCCGGTGGCTCGTCTTTCGTGGTCAGCGAAAAGCTCAGCCGGGCCCCAGACGGACCGGCCCCAGACGGTCCTGGGCCCAGGGAGCCGGCGGCCCGGACGGCGCTGTAGCGCCGGCGCTTGCGTCTGCGCACTTCCTCGGCGGACGAGGCCAGCCCGAGCATGGCCAATGCGGCGACCGCCAGGTCAAAACCGAGGCTGAGCCCCCCGGGCCAGTAGCGCAGGACGATGGTGCGGGTGCCGGCCGGGACGGTTGCCCCTACGAAGAGGCCGTCCACTTTGTGCACGGGCAGGGCACGGCCGTCGGCCAGGACGTGCCAGCCCGGCAGGTACGTCACCCGCAGGGTCAGGGCTGACGTCCTGGGCACCCGCACGGTGAGTAGCCACGTTCCGTTGTCCGGTTGGGCCCCGGTCAGCACCCGGGCACCGCTCCCGGTCCCGAAGCTGAACGAGCCGGAGCCGGGCACGCGGTACAAAGAGACATATTTGACCAGGGCGGCCGGGATCCTGGCCACGAACACGGCGCCTTTGGGCACCCGCCCGGGCGAGGCGAGTATGAACGACGCCCCGTAGAAGCGGGCCCGTTTGGCCGAGCCGACCGAAGGCACGAACACGTTGTCGCCGAGGCGGTCGTTGACGGTGGCGCCGGGCACGGGCCAGGTCCGCAGGTAGGAGGGAGGCAGGACCGGGTCGTGGATAGCCAGCTCCCGGATGCCGTAGCCGACGTTGACCTCGGGGTAGATCCCGGTACCCGTCCACTGCGTCACGTCCTGCGTGTTGGGCCCGTCCAGCGCCACCAGGCTGTCCCCGACGAGCCGCTGCAATGTGGTCACGCTGGCGTCGAGCGGGTACGGCTGGGAGGAGTAGCTGTTCACGCCCACCCCGGCCAAGACCAGGTAAGCGGACTGAACGGCGAGAAGCACGAGGCAGGCGGCCGGGATGAAAGCGGCCGGGATGAACACGGCCGGGACCAACGCGGTGGCGGTGCCGGCGCTGCGGCGCCGGGCCCGGGCTTGGGACGTGATGGCCAGGGCGAGGACCACCGCCACGCCCAGTACCGTGGCCAACGGCCACAGCAGGGCGTGCTGTCGGGCCGACAGTTCCGCCCGCGTGAGGCCGGGGCCGTCGGCGATGAGCAGGAGGTACACCAGCACGCCCCCGCACACCACCAGGCTGGTCACCAGTCTCCGTTGGGCGCCGCGCTCGTGCCAGTGCCGCCGCAGTGCCTCGGTCCCGAGCCCGGCCAGCAGGGCGGTGCAGAAGGCCAGCATCGGGAGCATGCGCTGGGTGGCGATGTCGCCGCCGCCCAAGCTCGTGAACAGCCGTTGGGTGGGGGCGCCGTAGACGATCACGAGGCACAGGGCGGTGGTCCCGGCCAAGGCCACCACGATCGGCCGGCGCCACCAGACGAGCACGGTGAACAGGGCGAGCACGAGGGCGATGATGCCCACGTACGCCGTCGCCTCGTAGTAGTTGGCCGGCCCTATCCAGGTGCTGCCGGCGGTGGGCAAGCCGTCGTAGCCCTGCGCGAACAGCAGGGCCAGGCCGCGCGGCGCGATGCCCCCGGTGGCGTTCTCCGTGAAGCGCGAGGATTGGCGCAGCACGGCCAGGCCCGGGAGCCACAGGGGGCCGGACAGGGCCGCGCCGGCGGCGACGCCGGCCAGGAACCGGGCCGGGCCGGCCGCGCCGACCTGGTGCCGCCGTACCCCCAGCGCCCCGCCGATGAGCACCAGGGCGCCGACGGCGATGGCTAGCAGCACCAGCGTCTCGGGGAAGCCCCCGTACACGGCGAAGGCGGTCGACAAGGCCGAAATGACCACGCCGGCAGCCCTCCGCCGCCCCGGCCGCCAGCACAAAAGAGCTCCGGCCAGGATCCATCCGGACCAAATGAGCGGTCCGGTGACGGACCAACCGGACCAGCCGGTGAGCGAGCCGGAGAGCATGAACGTCGTGCCCGCCATGGCCGCGCCGAGGGGCCGGGCCCCGGCCAACCTGGTGGCCAAGTAAGCCCCCGTACCGGCGATCAGGAGCTTTACGGCCACGACGACGAGGTAGGAGGCGGAGAGGGGGAAAAGGTAGCCCACCAGCTCGGGCAGCGAGAAGGGCGCTGATTCGAAGTTGAGCATCAGCGGCATGCCGTCGCCGGAGAAGTTGTTCCATAGCGGCAGCTGGCCGTGGTGGACGGCCAACCAGTCGAGCCGGTCCCAGGCCACGGACTGGGTGATGATGTCGCCGTTCAGGTGGTTGTGGAAGACCAGGTTCGGGATATAGGTGAGATAGGAGAGCTGCCCGCCGATGTCCGCGGGGCCAAAAGACGGGCCGTCTTTGAACGCGGGCGACAAGTAGAAGCCCACGCAGCAGACGATCCAGGCAATCCCGACGAGGTCCCCCCGCCGCTGCGCCCCGATCAACCTCACGGGCCTGCCGATCTCACCACAGAGCC
>PMLI01000113.1 GCA_003158835.1 Acidimicrobiaceae bacterium | reverse complement strand
GGCCCGGGAGTTCCTCCGGCAGCGGTCGCGGTCATTGACAGTGCGGGCGCCGTCCGCTCTCGCCTGGCGGGTCATAGACACCTGTGGCTTGAGGGACCTCCTAGGCCCCAACCCCGCAAGGGCGGGCGATGAGGCGGGGAAGGCGCTCGGTACCTGGGTGGCACTGCCCGCGGCTCCGCGCAGCGACCGATGGACCGCCGCGTCCACCCGGGAGCCGGAGCCCCTCCCCCTTCGGGCCAGCCGGACCATCGACCTTAGAGCCAGCGCCGCGAGCGTCGAAGTGCCGGCGGAGCGCTGATGACGGGGAGATGCCTAAGGGCGACGGGCTGTGATCGAGAGATCGGGAACGCCACAGCTCACCCCCTGGTGACGGCCATCCCAACCCCCTTCGACGGCCAGCCACCCAGACGGTGCCGCTTCGGGCCCGAACTGCCCCCCGCCAACCTGTCACCGTCACCCCACGGACAGCTGACCGCTCAGCGCAAGGTGAATTGGGATCCGGCTCATGACGCGAACACCCGCCTTTCTACCTCACGTTCCAAGGAGGAACCGCAATGGCAACAACCGACAAAGCCAAGAACACCGCCGAACAGGCGAAGGGAAAGCTGAAGGAGGCGGCCGGGGAGGTCACTGGTAACGACAAGCTCCGTGCCGAGGGCAAGGCCGACCAAACGAAGGCCGACCTCAAGCAGGCGGGCGAGAAGGTAAAGGACGCTTTCAGGAAGTGACGCCTCCCCGGCTGACCTCAGCGCGCCAAGGGGGCGTGGTGCCGAGGGGCCCGAGGTCCGACATTGGGACATTCCTAATCAAGGCCTACCAGTATTCGTACCTACCAGTATTCGTATAGTGAGAGTTCCAAGTTGTCTTGCCTCTAAGTTGGGGACAAGCTAAGTGCCATCGAGTGAAATGAGAGAACATGTCTAGGGGAGCTGGGACCGGCTTGATCGGCCTCGGGATCGTGCTGGTCGTTATCGGTGCCATCCTCAAATTTGCTGTTACGGTTACCACCAGTGGCTTCAATGTCCATGCCGTGGGTGTCATCTTGTTGATAGTCGGTATCTGCAGCGTAGTTATCGGTGGTGCCATTTTTGGCCTAGGCACCAGCCGGCGCACGACGACCCGGGAGAGCGTACAGTACACGCCCGGGGGCAGCGAGCGCGTAGTCGAACATCATGACGTAATGCCGTAACCCAGTTCTGACAAGACTGCCTGTTGACTCAGTAGGCAGTGGAAGCGTTGCTCCGGACCTCGGCAGCGCGAGCTTGGTCGATCGCTTATGAGACGCCTGGTTCGGGCAGGACGACCGCTCACGCCTTGTCGTCCGGTACGGGCTCGACGCCTCCCGTTTGAGGAGGAACGCCTTGACAGCCGTTCTCGGAACCTCGTCGGCCGCCGCGGCCGTGCCTGGGACAAGAAAGTGGTGGGCCCTAGCGGCGCTGGTGCTGGCCGTCCTGGCGGTAGGCGTAGACGGCACCGGCGTATTAGCGGGCCCCGCCCCGGGGCTGCAAGATGGCTGCTGATAACTCGGTGGTCCCCGGACCGCTGCTAGTCCTGCAAGAAGAACAGCCGGTCGCGGACGTTTTGGTGCTGCCACCAGGCGTCTCACCAAAGACGGATGAGCCGCTCGGGGTACTGGGCCGGCCGTTCGACCGGCGCACACCCTTCTTCATCGGCCTGACCGGCGGTCTCGGGCTTGCCGTCGCCTACGTTATCGCTCGCGGCATCGGGGACATCACGAGCGTGCTGATAATCATCGGGCTGGCGCTGTTCATCGCCATTGGCTTGAACCCTGTCCTCGCCCTCTTGGTCCGTCATGGCTTGTCCCGTGGCCTCGCCGTCGCGATTGTGACCTTCGGCTTCGTGCTCGTCGTCGTGGGGTTCGTCCTCGCCGCCGTACCACCGGTATCGCACGAAGTGCAGAGCCTGGTAGCCAACTATCCCCGCTACAAGGCCGACCTCGCGTCCGGCAAAGGCTGGGCCGGCAGCCTGGTGAGCAAGCTCCGTCTGACCAGCTACTTCAACGGGAAGTCCCAGCTGCACCTGTCGGTTGCCGGCGGGGTGTTGGGCGCCGGCAAGGTGGTCCTCTCTCTCGGGGTAGCGACCATAAGTGTGGTGGCCCTGACGACATACTTCCTCATCGCGCTTCCCGGAGTGAAGCGGCTCTGGCTCTCGCTGGTCCCCCTTAGCCGTCGGGAGCGGGTCGGGCTGTTGACCGACGAGGTCTTCGACCGGGTGGGCGGGTTCATGCTCGGCAACCTGCTCACCTCGCTGGTCGCCGGGATCGGTACCTACGTCTGGCTGAGCATCTTCGGAGTTCCTTATGCGCTACTGCTTGCCCTCCTGGTGGCTCTGTTCGACCTCGTCCCCATGGTCGGCTCGACGATCGCTGGGGTCGTGGTCACGCTGGTGGCACTTACAAAGGGCGTGCCCATTGGCATCGCCACGGGCGTCTTCTACATCGTCTACCGCTTCGTCGAGGACTACCTGTTGAACCCCAGGGTCATGAAGCACACGGTCAAGGTGAGCCCGGGCCTGACCATCATCGCCACGTTGATCGGGGGCACTCTGCTGGGTCTAATCGGGNNGGGCCCGGGATGGTATGCAAGCCGGAAGCTCCGAGTGCCTTTTTCCATATAGCCACTTGGGAATTGCCACGGTGGCGGCTCTTGGGTTGACAAGAGCCGGGCCAACGAAGAATTTAGGCCCCAAGCTAGGTCTGTTGTCCAGATCGGCTAGTACGGCCAACACGCACTGCTTGCGGGTCGGGTAGGTATTGCAGATGATAGAAAGGCCCACCTTGAACCCCGGACCAAAGCCACCGCCACTGTGGCGCCGGCTGGTCAGCAAGCACCCCTTCCGGCGCGGCGGTCTCCTCGTCTTGCTTGCGCTGGTGCTTGAGTACCTGGTGCTACCCCAGATCGCAGGAGTACGCCGCTCTTTGTACCTGCTGGGCCGGGTGAACATCGGTTACGTCGCCCTCGGTACCCTGCTTGAGGTGGCGAGCCTGGCGAGCTACGCCCAGTTGACCAAAGCGGTACTACCAGCGCGGGCCAGTCGCTTCTCCCGGATCTGGAGGATCGACCTGTCGACGCTGGCCGTGAGCCACGTTCTTCCAGGCGGGACGGCAGGCGGGGATGGTCTCGCCTACCGCTTGCTGACCGGCGAGGGCGTCAGTGGCAGCGATGCCGGCCTGGCGCTGGCCGTCCAGGGGATCGGTTCGGCTCTGGTGCTGAACGCCATCCTGTGGTTGGCCTTGATTGTTTCGATCCCTATGAGCGGGTTCAACCCGATCTATGCCACTGCTGCCATCGTGGGCGCCCTGCTCTTGGCCGCTTTCGCGGGCCTTGTGTTCCTTCTCACCAAGGGCGAAGAGCGAGCGTCAGCCATCATCGGGAACCTGGTGGCCCGGCTGCCGTTCTTGAAGCAGGGGGCGGCCGAGACCGCCCACCGCGTCGTGCACCAGATCGCCAGGCGGGCCGCAGTCATGGCCGCCGATCGCGCCCTGCTACGTCGGGCGGTACTGTGGGCCTCGGCCAACTGGCTGTTCGACGCCGGGTCGCTCTTCGTTTTTCTGCTCGCCTTCGGCCATATCGAGAACCTCGACGGCCTGCTCGTGGCCTACGGCCTCGCCTACGTGCTGGCCGCTATCCCTGTTACTCCTGGGGGCCTGGGAGTCGTCGAAGGGGTGCTCGTGCCCAGCTTGGTCGGCTTCGGTGCCACCCGCGGCGCGGCCATCGTCGCCGTGATCGGCTACCGCTTGGTTAACTTCTGGCTACCTATCCCCGTGGGAGCGGGAGCCTACCTGTCGCTGCGAGTGGGCGGCGATCGGCTGGCGGCTAACCGAAGGGAGGAGCTCAGACGTGCTGTGGCTGAGGCAAGGTCGTTGGCACCGCTAATGCGCCACTCCGGCCAGGACGCCGCGCCCTTAGGGACGCCTTCGCCTGACCCCTCGTCCGGGATCGTCGAATGAGCGCCAGGCGGAGCGAACGGGCTCGGCGCCTGTCCCCGTTCTGGCCCAGTTCGAGGTCATTGACAAGGTGGTTCGCCAGCGCAGTTTACTTGGGACACGCTTACGGCATCGCCAGAACTCTTGACAGACGCTACAGCGAGCTTCGCGGCGACGAGGACGGATGAAACCCCATGCCGCTCTCCCGGCCGAGCGCAGGACAAATCGTTCTGTCGACGGGTGGTGGGTAGTATCACGCCGTGCCGACGACCGCCGAGGTGCTTGAGCGCCTTCTGCAGCCTCGCCACGTCCAGAGGGTCGAAGTGCTCCTGTCAAGCGACCGCTCTTCAGTGGAGCGAGTCACTCTGGCTCCTGGCGAGGGCCTCGCCGACCGACTAGTGGTCAAACATTTTCTCGCCTCCTCCGGCTTTGCTAGAGAGGCCGCCGCGTTGTCGGTCTTGCCGACCGGGCTTCCTGTGCCAGCCCTGATCGCCGAGGACCGGGCGGAGAGAGTTCTCGTCATGACCGACGTCGGTGACGGGCCGAGCGTCGCTGACGCGCTCCTCGGTGCCGATCCCAGAGCAGCCCAGGAAGCGCTCGGCGCCTGGGTCGAAGCACTCGCCAAGGTGCACCACTCGACGGGCGACCTGCGAAATAGCTTCTTTGCGGCGCTAGCCGAGCGGGGCCCTGATGGGTTGGTCAAGATCGCCCCCATGCCCGAATGGCTTGCCGGTGTGCCCGACGCCCTGCGGGCAGCTAACGCAGGGCTCGAAGTTCCCCTCGAGGTCGTCGACGACCTAGAGGCGCTCGGCGCGGGCCTCGAGGAGGAGGAGTGGGAGACGCTCTCCCCGGGGGACACCTGCCCCGACAACAATGTGATAACGGGCCCGTGCCTCGCTCTGATCGACTTCGAGGAGGCAGACTTCCGGCATGTCGCATGGGATCTCGCCTATTTGAGAGTGCCATGGCCGTCATGCTGGTGTGCCTGGGGCATCCCTGAGCCGGTTGCCTCCGCAGCCTTAGGCCGGTACTTCACAGCCATGAAGGGAACAGCTATCGGCGCTGACCGGACGACCTTCGACAGGATCGTCGAGCAGGCGACCCTGGCGTGGGCGCTCATCTCGGCGTCGTGGTTCCTTCCTAGCGGGCTACGACGCAACGACACCATGGGCCCCCCCGAGTTCGCCGCGCCTCCCCGGCGGGCAACGGTGCTTGAGCGGTTCCGGCTGGCGGCGGACACGGCTGAAAGCCTGGGTTTCCTGACCCTGGAGAAGGCCGCCCGCTCCTGGCATCAAACCGTCGAGCGCATATGGGGAGCTCAAACTCTTCCAACCGCACCCGCTCTACGCTAACTCTCGACCCCTATGACGAGTGCAGATGCCCCGGATCTGC
>PMLI01000176.1 GCA_003158835.1 Acidimicrobiaceae bacterium | reverse complement strand
TCGGGCTCCTGCCCTGGACCGGGCCGATGCTGGTGGCCGGCATGCTCGGCCTGTCGGCCATGCCCCCGTTTGGCACCTTCCGGTCCGAGCTGTCCATCGTGGCCGGCGGCCTAGCCGGTGGCGGCAGCGCCAACCGCGCCCAACAGGCAGTGGCCGCCATCCTGGTCGTGCTGGTCACGCTCGGTTTCCTAGGGCTCTCGTGGCACATAACTCAGAGCATGCTGTCCCCCGGGCCGAACGACCCCTCGCCGGCCGCCCCCGGTGAGGCGGGCGTCGTCAGGGGCGAGACCAGCAAATTGATGGTGCTGGCGATGGCGCTCGGCCTGATAGGCCTGGTCGTGCTCGGCATCCACCCTCCGGCGCCGCTCGATAACCTCCTCCATGGTGCCGCGGCCGAGCTCGGGGCGACTCGATGACCAACCACGTTCCGGGGACAGGCCAGGCTCGGGCGGCGGGCGACGACCTCTGGGACGAGACCGAAGTCGGCGTGGGGGAGTTTGCCGCAACCGTTATCTCCGGTCTGGGCGGCACGGCCGAGAGACCGACCGGCGGGCGTTTCGCCGGTTTGTTCGGGTCAGCCCGCACCGATGGCACGGTGTGGTTGCGGGCCGCCATCGCCCGTCTTGGCCGGCTCGAGGTAGTGAGCTGCCTGGTACCTCCGGCACCGCCCGGCGGTCAGGCTGCTTACCGGGGGCTCACCCCGGACGTGCCCGGCGCGGCCTGGTACGAACGCGAACTGGCTGACATGTTCGGCCTCGTCCCCGAGGGGCACCAGCGCGTCGACCCACTAGTCCTTCCCCGTGACGCGCAGACGCCGCCGCCCCGGCCCGGCTCGGCCGGTCCCCGGGCAGAGATCGTCCCGGACGAGTCGGCGTTGCCGGCTCACGTAACGGGTGAAGGCGTCTTCACTCTTCCTTACGGCCCCGTCCGCTCGGGCGTGTTCGAGTCGGTCCAATACCTGATCGAGACGCCGGGTGAGGACATCCCCCATGTCCGGGCCCGCGTCTACCACAAGCACCGCGGCACCGAGCGCCGCTTCGAGGGCATGACGCCGGCCGACGGCGTGCTCCTGGCCGAACGGGTCGAGGGGGTGGCGTCGGTTGCCCATGCGCTGGCCTTCTGCCAGGCCCTCGAGGCTGTCGCCTCCGGACCGGGCGGGGGCGAGCGGGCCATGGTCCCCGAAGGAGCTTTGCTGGTGCGGGCCCTGCACGCCGAGCTGGAGCGCATCGCCAACCACCTCGACTCGGTGCTCCGGCACACCGAAGCCGCCGGCCAGGCCGTGGCTAACGCCCGCCTGGGCTGGCACAAAGAACGTGTCATGCGCCTTCGCTCCCAGTTGTGCGGCCACCGTTTCGGCCGCGGGGTGGTCGTTCCGGGCGGAGTTTCGGGGCCGCCCGCCCTGGCTCCCTCGGCCGCCCTCGACGAGCTGATGGGCCTGGATGCGGACGTGGTCTCCGACACCCGTCACCTCATGGCCACGTCGTCGTTCGTAGACCGGCTGCGGGGGACGGGTGTCATCACGCCCGAGGTGGCGGCGCGGCGGGGGGCGCTCGGCCCCGTGGGGCGGGCTTCGGGCCTGGAGGAGGACCTGAGGACGTACCGGCCTTACGCCGCCTATGGCCTCATCGAGGTCCCCGAGCACCGCTACCGCGGTTCCGGCGACGCGCTGGCCCGCCAGCTCGTCCGGCTCGAGGAGGTCCGGGGCTCGTTCCAGATCTGCCGCTCGGCGCTCGAATCCCTGGCCGGACGCCCCGCCAACGGGCCCTGGGCCGTTGCCGTCGCCCCGGCCGACGGCACGGCGTGGGGATGGGCGGAGGCACCCCAGGGCGAGCTGCTCTACATGGTCGAGACCGAGGGCGGGCGGCTCCGCCGGGTGAAGCCCCGGTCGGCCTCGTTCCACAACCTGAGCCTTTTCCCCGAGGCGTTCGGCGGGGATATCTTCACCGACTTTGCTTTCATCGAGGCCAGTTTCGGCCTCTCCATCGCCGGGGTGGCGGGCTGATGCCCTGGGTCACCCGCGGCCTGCGCAACGGTGTCCTCACGACCCGGTACCCGAAGCGGCCCGACGGCTACGGGGCCAACTGGCGTGGGGCCGTCAGTGTGCGCCCGGACGGGGCCGGCCGGCCGCCCGTGACCGATGGGCTCTGCCCGACGGGCGCCATCAGGCCCGGAGCCACTCCACACGGACTGGCGGGCGGGCCAGTCGGGGGCCCGGTCCTCGACCGGGGAAAGTGCATCCTGTGCGGACGGTGCGTCGCCGAACGCCCGGACGTCTTCAGCTTTGACAGCTCGGCCGAGGTCGCCGCCCTCACCCGCCCGGGGCTGGTCGTACCGCCCACGGAGGAAAGCGAAGCCGCCCTGGCCACCGTGCGGGCCGAGCTCTCCCGGCGGGTGGCCGCCCTCAGGAAGTCGGTCCACGTACGCCACGTCGACGCCGGCTCGGACGGGTCGGAGGAGTGGGAGGTCGCGGCGCTCCTGGGCCCGGTCTACGACGTGCACAGGCTCGGTGTCTTCTTCACCGCCAGCCCCCGCCACGCCGACCTCCTCCTGGTCACCGGGGCCGGTTGCACCGGGATGGCCGGGCCGCTGCTCACCACCTATGAGGCCATGCCCGACCCCCGGGTCGTGATGGCCGTGGGGACCGACGCCATCAGCGGAGGGATCGTAAGGTCGGGCGACACCGGGCCGGGTGGCGTCGGGGAGATCGTGCCCGTGGACGTCTGGGTGCCCGGTTCGCCTCCCAGCCCGTTTTCGGTCCTGCACGGCATCCTCCTGGCCGTGGGCCTCCTGCCGGCGAAAAGAGGACCGGCGTGAGGCAGGTCCTTCTATTGGTGGCGCTGTCCCTCTGGGCGGCCGGCGCCGGCCTCAGCCTGGTCTGGAGCACACGACGGCGCTGGTCACGTCGGGCCGCCTACGGAGCCGCCGCAGCTGCCTCCGCTCTGGTGGCGGTAGCGGGCGCCCTCTGCGTCTCGGGCTCGGCCCTGACCCTGAACCTCGGCCACCTCCTGGACTTCGGCCAGACGACGCTGCGCCTGGACCAGTCGGCCGGGCTCTTCCTGACTCTCACGGGCAGCCTCGGGGTCATCATTTCCCTGGCCCTGGTGAACTGGTCCGCTCCCCCCGGGACCGCCGGGGACCGAGCCATCGCGCCCGGGTACATGCTGCTACTGGCCTCGGTCACGGTCACGGTGGCGGCCGCCGATGCGTTCACCTTCCTTTTCGCCTGGGAAGCCCTGACCGTCTCGTTCTATGTCCTGAGCGCCGCCACTCGCCGGCGCCGGGACCAACCCACCGACGCCTGGGTCACAGCGGCCCTGGGCCAGGCCGGTGGAGCGGCTCTTCTGGTGGCTTTGCTGTTACTGGCCGGCGCGGCGCACTCGTTCGGCTTCGCCGCCTGGGCCGGGTTGCCCGCCGGCGGGCTGCACGATACCGCTTACGCCCTGGTCGTTTTCGGCTTCGGGACCAAGGTGGGCCTGACGCCGTTCCAGGTCTGGATGCCCCGTGGCTACCCGGCCGCCCCTGGTCCGGTGCGGGCGGCCATGGCCGGCCTGGCCGTCAACGCCGGGTTCTACGGCCTGTGGCGTTTCCTCGCCATCTTGGGCCGGCCCCCCGAATGGTTGGCCGCCGTCGTGCTCGTCCTGGGGGGGCTGACGGCGTTGCTGGGTATCGCCTTCGCCGCCGTGCAGGCGGACATCAACCGGGTGATCGCCTACTCCAGCGCCGAGAACGGCGGGATCATCATGGTCGGCTTCGGGCTGGCCCTGGCAGGCGCCTACGTCGGCAACAGCTCGTTGGTGGCGGTCGGCCTCCTGGCCGGCTCACTTCAGGTGCTCGCCCACGCCGTGGCCAAGACGGGCCTGTTCCTGGGGGCCGCCAACTTCGAGGCCGGTGCCGGCCACGCCGACCTGGGCCGGCTTTCCGGCCTGGCGCGCTCCCAGCCCTGGAGCTCGACGTCGTTCGCGGCGTCGGCCCTGACCCTGGCCGGGTTACCCCCGACGATCGGTTTCGTCTCGGAGTGGTTCATCTTCGAGGCCCTCATGCAACAGTTCAGGCTCCACCCCCTGACCCTGCGCCTGGCCACGGCCGGCGCCGGCGCCCTCATCGCGTTGACGGCCGGGGTGGCCGCCCTGACCTTCGTCCGCCTCCTCGGCTTCACCGTCCTGGGGCGGCCGGCCGCGGGCTTGGGACCGCAAAGCACCGGCGAACGCGGCGCCCTGGCCAAGGCGGCCCTGGGGGCGGTCGCCGTATCCTGCTTCGGCCTGGCGGCGGTGGCCCCCTGGGTCGTCCGCTACATCGCCCGGGGGCTGGGCCCGGACGTGGCGCGGTCCGTCACGCTGGGCGCCCTCAAGTCCCCGTGGGTCCTCCAACCCGTGTTCGCCCACTTCTCGGCCCTGTCGACGAGCTGGCTCTTCATCGTCATGCCCCTGGGGTTGCTGGCGGTGACCTTGGCGACGGTACTGGCCTCCCGGGGCCGGTTCCTGTCCGTGCGCCGAGTCCCGGTTTGGCGCTCCGCCACACCCGGCGTCCACGGTGAGGACAGTTACAACGCCTTTGCCTACGCCAACCCGGTGCGCCACGTGCTGGCCAACATCCTCGGTACCCAGAAGGAGGTTGCCGTCGTCGCCGCTGACCCTCCCGGCCCGGGTGACGTCTCTTCGGCCCCCCCGGCCCAGGCTGAAGGACCGTCGCAGGCCGAGCCCACCGAGGAGCCGCACCACGCCCACGTCGTGTTCAAAGCCACGGTGGCCGAGCCGGTGGAGTCGTACTTCTACCGGCCCGCCATCGCCGTCTACCTCGCCGCCGTAGGTGCGGCCAAACGGCTCCAGTCCGGGCGATTGGAGGCCTATGTGGGCTACATGCTCCTGGCCTTGATAGCCGTACTGATCGTGGCCGCGTCCATGCCCTAGGGCGGTGGCAACGGAGGGCGGTCGAAACAGAGGGCGGCCGGGCCCGGTACGATGTGCCCGAGCGATGAAGCCCGCTACGCTGCTTGCCAGATCGGCTGATGGCTTCTACCGGAACTGAGCCGGTGGAAGCCTGGTGGCACCTTCGATCCTGTACCCCGACAGCGCGGACGGCCCCCCCGGGCCGCTCCAGGACCGGCGCTTCGCGACCGACCTCAACCTGGACCAGGTTTTCGCGGCGATAACCAAGGGCCGAGAAGATCTCGACCTCAGGCCGGTTTTCTATACCCCGCTGCGCCGTCTCGACGACGTGGCTTACCGCCACGAGGTCCTGGCGGACCTCCGGCGACCACCCATCCTGGCCGCGCTGAGAGACTTCGGGGAGGCGATGCGCCAGACGCGTCTCGTTCTGACGACGACGCGCTCGCTGAGCAACAGCTGGCAGCGGGAGCGCCACTTCGTCGATGCTGTTGCGGTCTACTGCGACGCCGTCAGGTCCCTGGCGAGCGCCCTACCCGGCCTCGGGCCGCACTCGCGCGCCATGGGCGCGGTCACCGGGTACCTGAGCGGCTACTGCTCTTCCCCGGGCTTCGCCGCCCTGGCGGACGGGGCGCCAGAGATCGTCGCCGCCCTGGGCGCCATCAGGTACTCGCTCCATATAAAGGGCAACCGGGTGACCATCAACCCTTACCGCGGCGAGCCCGATTACACCTCGGAACTGGCGGCCGTAGTAGCCCGGTTCACCCAAGACGCGGCAACCGACTACACCGCAAAGTTCCGCAGCCCCCTCCATATGAACAGCGTCGAGGCTCAAGTACTCGATCTCGTTGCTCGCCTCAACCCGGGGCCTTTCGGAGCCATGCACGAATATTTCGACCGCCATCAAGGCTTCGTCGACCCGGTGGTGTCGGCGCTCGACCGGGATTCCCAGTTTTACTTGGCCTACCTCGACTTTATCGAGCCGCTGCGCATCGCCGGCCTCCCTTTCTGTTACCCGGTCCTTTCCACTTCGCCCGGGCCGGTGCGGGCCCAGGGAGCCTTCGACATCGCTCTGGCCGCCGCGGCAGCCCCGGGCGGCGCGCCGGCCCGGGGCGTGGTGACCAACGACTTCGACCTCAGCCCGGCCGAGCGCATGGTGGTGGTGACCGGGCCCAACAATGGCGGCAAGACGACTTTCGCCCGGACCTTCGGCCAGATCCACTACCTCGCCAGCCTGGGCCTCCCCGTACCGGCCCGGGCCGCGGAGCTGGTCCTGGCTGACGGCGTCTTCACTTCTTTCCAACAAGCCGAGCGGCTCGGCACCCTGCGGGGCCATCTGGAGGAAGAGCTTGTCCATATTCACGACATCATCCAGCGAGCCACTCCCCGCAGCGTCATCGTGATGAACGAGAGCTTCTCGTCCACCACGCTGCGCGATGCCGCCCTCCTCGGCCGAGCCGTGTTCGCCCAACTGGTCGAGCGAGGCTCGCTGTGCGCGTTCGTGACCTTCGTCGACGAACTGGCCGCGCCCAACGAGGCAACGGTCAGCATGTCCGTCACCGTCCACCCCGACGACCCCGTGCTGCGCACCTACAAGGTCGTGCGCAAAGCGCCTGAAGGCCGCGCCTACGCGGCCGCCCTGGCGGAACGGTACGGGCTCACCTACGGGGCCGTGGAGGAACAGGTGGCGAAGTGAAAGTCCGCTTGATGCACCCCGACGAGGACTTCGAGGCGGACGGCCCGCGGGCGCCCGAATGCGACGCACTGAGCGAGGACCTCGGCCTCGACGTGATGTTCGCGGCGATGGCCGATGGCGACAAGTTCGTGCTGGGGGTGGCCAAGGCCGCGGTCCTGTCCCCGTCGGCCCCCTCCGAGGTGATCTTGTACCGCCAGCAGGTCCTGGCCGACTGCTTCGCTCACCCCGACTTCGTCCGGGAGCTGTACACCTTGGCCCAGGAGGCTCTCGAAAGCCACAAGAAGGTGACGTTCCGCAGTTCCAACCCCCCACCGGAGAGCCTGCGCTACTACTCGGTACAGTCCTGCGAGCTCTTCCTGGGCTACCTCGCCCGCGTGCGACAACTGGCGGAGGAGCACAGCCCGGGGCTGGCTTCCCCCGCCCTCGTCCGGCTGTGCTCCACGCTTTCGCGAAATCTCGACGACGTCTACCTGAAAGCCCTGGAGGGCTGTGTGAACGAGCTCAAGCTGCCCCGAGGCCTGCTGATGAGCGCCCATCTGGGCCGGGCCAACCGGGGCACAGGCTATGTGTTGCACAGGGCGCCGCCGGCCGGCCTGAGGCAGCGGCTATCCCTGCGGGCCGATGCCGGCTACAGCTTCGACGTGCCCGATCGGGACAGTAAGGCCGTGCGGGCACTGGCGGACCTACGGGCCCGGGGTACCAACATCGCCGCCAACGCCCTCGCCCAGGCCGTCGACCACATTCGTGGCTTCTTCGGCTCGCTGCGCACGGAGCTGGCGTTCTATATCGGGTGCCTCAACCTGCGAAGGGCCCTGGCGGCCAAGGGCGAGCCGGTATGCACCCCTGTCGCCCTGGTGGGTGACGGACCGGGGCTGGTCGCGCAGGGCCTGTATGACCCCGGCCTGAGCCTGCGCATTGCGCCCCGGGCCATAGGCAACGACGTGAACGCCGACGGCAAAGCGCTGGTGGTGGTGACCGGGGCCAACCGGGGCGGCAAGTCCACGTTCTTGCGCAGCGTGGGCCTGGCGTACCTGATGATGCAATGCGGCATGTTCGTCGCCGCCACATCGTTCGCCGCCCACCCGTGCCGGCGCGTCTTCACCCATTTCAAGCGGGACGAAGGCCCCTCTATGGAACGGGGCAATCTGGACGAGGAACTGGCCCGGATGAGCGCCACCGTCTCGGACATATCGCCCGGGTGCCTATTGCTGTGCAACGAGCCGTTTGCTTCGACGAACGAGCGGGAGGGCTCGGACATCGGCCGGCAGGTCTTCGTGCCTCTCGCCCGGGCCGGGGTGAACGTCTTCCTGGTCACACACCTCTTCGACCTGGCCGAGAGCCTGTACGGGAGCGGCAACGACAGCGCTTTGTTCCTGCGCGCCCCCCGCCAGAGCGGCACGGAGCCCTTCAGGCTCTTACCGGGCGCACCCGAGCCCACGGCCTACGGCGAGGACGTCTACACGCGGGTTTGGGGAGCGCCGCCGGCCGGCGCCCCGGACCGTTCCCCTGACGGGAGCGACTGAGGGCGCCACCGGAACCGCCGGCGGCAGGCCGCGGGCGGCCGGTGCCGGGCGGCCGGTCTTTACGGTCACAGCGTCCCGGTACCATGGCCCGATGCCCCCGTTCAAGGTCGTCTCGGAGTGGTCACCGGCCGGCGACCAGCCTGAAGCCATAGAAAAGCTGGCTCAGGGCGTGGAGCGCGGTGACCGCTTCCAGACGCTCCTCGGCATCACCGGTAGCGGCAAAAGCGCCACTATCGCATGGACCATCGAGAAGGTCCAGCGGCCCACGCTCGTGATCGAACCCAACAAGTCCCTGGCGGCCCAGTTCGCCAACGAGATGAGGGAGATATTCCCCGACAACAGGGTCGAGTACTTCGTCAGTTACTACGACTACTACCAGCCGGAGGCTTACATCCCCTCGAGTGACACGTACATCGAAAAGGACAGCTCGATAAACGACGAGATAGACAGGCTGCGCCATTCGGCCACCTCTGCCCTGCTCACCCGGAGGGACGTGATCGTGGTGGCCTCGGTGTCCTGCATTTACGGCCTGGGCTCGCCCGAAGAATACGGCCAGCACATATTGGCCCTGTCGGTCGGGCACAACTACGACCAGCGCGCCATCCTGGGCCGGCTCGTCGATATGCAGTACGAGCGCAACGACGCCAACCTCGTGCGCGGCAAGTTCCGGGTTCGGGGCGACACCGTCGAGGTCCACCCCGCTTACGAGGAGCACACCTTGCGTATCGAGCTCTTCGGGGACGAAGTGGAGCGCATGACCCGGGTCGACCCGGTTACGGGCGAACTTTTGGGAGAAGTGGACGAGGTCGTCATTTTTCCCGCCACGCATTACGTCGCCGGCGACGAGCGCATGCGCCGGGCCATCAGCGCCATCGAAGTCGAGCTGCAGCAGCGCCTGGCCTTTTTCGAGGGCGCCGGCAAGCTCCTCGAGGCTCAGCGCCTGCGCATGCGCACGAGCTACGACATGGAGATGATGGCCGAGGTCGGAAGTTGCGCGGGTATCGAGAACTACAGCCGTCACATCGACGGGCGCGCCGCCGGGCAAGCTCCCAACACGCTGCTCGATTTCTTCCCCAAGGACTACCTACTCGTCATCGACGAGTCTCACGTCGCCGTGCCCCAGCTGCACGGCCAGTACCACGGCGACCGGTCCCGCAAGGAGACCCTCATCGAGCACGGCTTCCGCCTGCCCTCGGCCGCTGACAACCGGCCCCTGCGTTACGAGGAGCTGCTGGAGAGGGTAAACCAGTGCATTTTCATGTCGGCGACCCCCTCGGCGTACGAGATAACGCTCTCAGACCAAGTGGTCGAGCAGATCGTCCGCCCCACCGGCCTTATCGACCCCGAAGTGGTCGTCAGGCCCACCAAGGGACAGATCGACGACCTCATGACCGAGATAGGCAAGCGGACCGCCGTCGGCGGGCGGGCCCTGGTGACCACCCTCACCAAGAAGATGGCCGAGGACCTGACCGACTACCTGCTCGAACAGGGGCTAAAGGTGCGGTACCTGCATTCCAACATCGACACGCTCGAGCGCATCGAGATCCTGCGGGACCTGCGCCTGGGCGAATTCGACGTGCTCGTGGGGATAAACCTGCTGCGCGAGGGGATCGACCTGCCCGAAGTCTCTCTGGTGGCCATCCTGGACGCCGATAAGGAAGGTTTCCTGCGTTCGGAGACCTCGCTCATCCAGACCATAGGCCGGGCCGCCCGCAACGTGGACGGATCGGTGATCATGTACGCCGACGAGATGACCGACTCGATGCGCCGGGCCATCTCCGAGACCCACCGCCGGCGCCAACTGCAACAGGAGTACAACGCCGAGCACGGCATCAACCCCCAGACCGTACGCCGGGCCGTCAGCGACATCCTCGTCATGTTGGGGCGGAGGGATACGACGGGTACGGCTCCGGTGCCCGGATCCGACCGGCGCAGCCGCCGGCACGACCGCGCCCGCTCCGACCTGGCCGGCATGCCCGTGGCCGACCTCACCAGGCTCATTTCGGCTCTGGAGGAGGAAATGCGCGATGCTGCCGCCGATCTCCGTTTCGAATACGCGGCGCGCCTACGAGACGAGATGGCCGACCTCAAGAAAGAGCTAAAAGCGCTGTCGGAGATCGGCGTCGCCGTAAAGTAACGGCCGTCCCCGGGGGGACGGCACAGTTCACCGCATTGTTCAGCGCCACTTTGTCGCGCCGCTCGCCGTCCGGCTGTCCCGGACCGAGCCGCTATGGCGGGGCCCGGACCGCCCGGTTGTCCCCGGGCCGTGCCGACCTACCTGATCGCTTCGCGCAACCTCTCGAGCGCTCCCAGGCGCCGGTTCATCTTCTCGGGTTCCTCGGCGTCACGGCTGCGCACCCTGAGCTCAAGGGCATCAAGTCGGGCCGACTCGCGCACGGTGAGCTGGGCTCGCTCGTCGTCGGGTCGACGGCGCAGGGCGCGGACGAAGCCCGCCTGAGCGTCGACAGCCCGCGGCAGGCCGAGCCTGCCGGCGACGGCCGAATACGAGATGCCGGTGTCCCTCAGCTTCAGGACTTCGTCATCGACATCTTTGCGGTTGGCGGGGCGGGGTGACCTGGTTTGCGAGAAGGACTGTGAACGCCCTTCACGCCCATCCCGGCTGTCCCGATTATCCCGAGAAGACCCGGCGGTTCTAGGCAGGACGAACTCCGGCGGCCTGCGGCCCCTTGGGGCCCTGCTCGGCGACGAATTCGACCTTCTGGCCCTCGGTCAGCTGCCGGAACCCGGCGGCTTCGATGGCGGAATGATGAACAAACAAGTCGGGCCCCGCGACATCGGGCGTAATGAACCCATAGCCCTTGTCGGCGTTAAACCATTTGACTGTGCCCGTAGGCATGGTAGTTCCTTCCATCCACGCGTTTACCCGACGGCTGTAGCCGCTAATTGTGCTCGGCCTGCATGGACGGAACCGAGAGGGTGCACTACGAAGTATACGGGGCCCGGCGCCTCTTGGGCCTATCGCGGCGCAAAGGTGCTGGTGAGATGTCGTGGCGCATAGGTACTGGTGAGGTGTCCCGGGGTGTGCCGACGTCAAGGTCGAGCGCCCGGGCCAGGGCGGCCGCGGCCTGCCTCTGGTCGGGGGAGACGAAGGCCACGACCGAACCGGCCGCCCCGGCGCGGGCGGTGCGCCCGGACCGGTGCAGGTAATCCTTGGGGTCGGGGGGCAGGTCGTAATGGACCACGCAGGAGACGTCATCGACGTGCACGCCCCGGGCAGCCACGTCTGTGGCCACCAGGGCCCGGACCTTGCCGGCCCGAAAGGCGGCCAGCGTCCTGTCCCTCTGGGGCTGGCTGTGGCCGCCGTGGATCGCCGCCACCGCCAGCCCGCTGTTGCCGAGCTGGCGAGCGAGGCGGTCGGCGCCATGCTTGGTGCGTACGAAGACGATCGTCGAGGCTTCGCCCTTCACCACTTCGGCACAAGCCGCGGCGCGCTCGCTGGCGGCCACGGACCGGAACCGATGGGTGGCACGGCCGATTTCCTCCACCGTCGACACCACCTCATGCCGGACCGGCTGGCGCTGGTAGTTGCGCACCAGGGGCCGGACGGCGGCGTCGTCAAGGGTGGCGGAGAACAGCATCGTCTGACGCCGAGCGCTGGTGGCGTCGAGGATGCGCCGTACGGCCGGGAGGAAGCCCATGTCCGCCATCCGGTCCGCCTCGTCGACCACGACCATGTCCACGTCTGACAGGACGACCTCGCCCATCCGCATCAAGTCCTCGAGCCGCCCGGGACAGGCGACCACGACATCGACGCCGCGCTGAAGAGCGCGACGCTGGGGATTGAAAGCGACCCCGCCGAAGATGGCGTGGGCCCTCAGGTTGCGGGTGGCAAGGAAGGGGACCAGTTCGCCCGCGATCTGGGAGGCCAGCTCCCGGGTAGGCGCCAGGACCAGGCCCCGGGGCCGCCGGGGCAGGCCACGAGCAACCATTGCCGCCATGGGCAGCGCGAACGCCAGTGTCTTTCCCGAGCCGGTGGGCGCCATGCCGGACACGTCCCTGCCCGCCAGAGCGTCAGGGATGATGGCAACCTGGACGGGTAAGGGTTCGGTGATGCCGCGCCGGTGCAAAACTTGCAGCAGCGCGTCGGGCACCCCGAGCTCGGTGAAAGAGGCTATGGGCGCAAGTAGGCCCAGAGCTGAAGAAGGCAAAACAGGCTCCGTTCTGTCAGTCGCACACTCGCAAACCTGAGCAGAGGAGCCCGGGACCACTAGTGGCTCGCGTTGTGCCAACGTGACAAAACGCGGTCGGTATGGTCGATTATAGGCGATGACGCCCTGTTAGTGCCCGCCGTTGGTGCACGAGCGCCCTAATCTCTGAGAGGTGCCTCTCAAGATGCGGTCTCGGACGGCGGCTGGGCCATGGCGGAAGACCGTGACGGCGCTATGTGCCGTGGCGGCGGCCACGACCACCGCGGTGGTGGCCCTGCCGGGTCTCGTCGATGCCGCTCCGGCCGGTGCCAGCCCGGCTTTTGCCCCCGGCCCGGCCCTGCTCGCCCCCCTCGGCGACAACGTTCCGGCCTTCACCGGGCTACCGGGGCCGGCGGGTGGAGCCCAAGTCCTGCCCCTTTCCGGGGGCCGGCCCGTTCCGTCTACGTGGCCCCGCCCCCACGCCCTGGTACCTTCACCGGGCCATGCCGCGGCGGTCCCCATAAACAACGAGTCCACCAACTGGTCCGGCTACGTCGACGCCGGCACCGGGGCCCGGTTCACCGGGGTCACCGGCAGCTGGACGGTGCCGACCGTGGGCCCGACGGCATCGGCCGCCTCGAGCACGTGGGTGGGGATAGATGGGGACACCAACGCCGATCTGATCCAGGCCGGGACCGAACAGGACTGGGGCCCCCAAGGGGTGCTGTACTACGCGTGGTACGAGATGCTCCCCGCCGTCTCGATCGAACTGGGCGCCGTGCTACCAGGCGACCAGATCGCGGTCGCCATCGAGCAAGACCAGCCGGGCACGTGGTCCATAACCGTCGACGACTCCACGCAGCATTCGCTGTGGACGGGCGCGGTCGCTTACAGCGCCCCGGAGGCGAGTGCCGAATGGATCGAGGAAGCGCCCACCGACGCCACCACGGGCAACGTGGAGGTCCTGGCCGACTACGGCAGGGTGGGGTTCTCCCACATGGGCGTGCAGGGCACCAGGACAGGCACGGCGACGGCGTCGCCTGTCTACATGGTCAAGCAAAACTCCAACAACGTCCAGTCCTTCCCGGCTCCCTACGACCCGTCCACGGACTCGTTCAACATCAGCTACGGCGCCCCGGCCACGGTGCCGGCCAGCTTCCCGGCCGTCCCCATCGTCGCCGGCCCGCCCGGCACCTCCACCACCACGACGGCTGCCCCCTCCACGA
>PMLI01000546.1 GCA_003158835.1 Acidimicrobiaceae bacterium | reverse complement strand
CGCCCTCTCTGTTAAGGATCACGTTGACCACGCCCGACGCCTCGTTCCTTCTGCGGGCACGGGCCAGGCCCGATGCCGGCGACCGTCCCTAGAGCTCAAGAACATGCCTAGTGCACCAGTTGCCGCCAATCACGAGCGCTCTCGGCGCCTTGCTGCTGCCGGGGAACAGTACCGGGCCGATAGTAGATATCCGGCCGCGCCGCTCCCGCCCTGCGCTACTTCCGTGGTTATCATTCGGCCCGAAGGTACGGTATCCCGAGACATGACGATGCTCACCTCCAACCTCGGGTGAGACGCGGATCAGAGTTTCTCGGCCAGCCTTACCAGGGCGGCGAGCTGCGCCACCGCTGGGGTCTTTGTGTACAGGGCTGACGAGTAGATCTTGGTGCCGTCGATCGCTGCGATCCCCTGGATTGGTATGGACCCGTCGGTGAATATGTAATAGAACGCCTTCATCCCGAGGCCGGCGTACGGCTTGAACACGAACTTGAGCACTTGCGCCTGGCTCAGCGAGCGCATCAGTTCAGTCCCCGTCAGGGCTCTAGAGGTGACCTCGAATCCCACGACCACGTCTTTACCCAGAGCCGTCAGGCTCGTCACCGAACCGTAAATGCAGCTCGTCACTACGGCGGAAACCTCGTCGTCAGCCCTGGTCGGCTTCAAGTTATTGGTGGACAAGGTGCCGGCGGGCACGGTATGGCCGACGACCGCTGCCACTGAGGCGGCGCTCACCTTGGCGCAAGTGGAGGCGGCCAGGGCCGGCAGGGGCGAGGCCTGGGCGGCGATGGGGACAGCAACGAGGCCCAACGCGACTGTTGCGCTGAAGACCAAGGCTGGGCTCCCTAGAGATCGGCGTTCGGGCTTTCGGTGTGCCGGGGGGATGGGAAGGGTAGAACAAGTGCAGGTCGTCATGGGTGCTCCCTGTGGGTCGGCTTTCGTTACGGTGAAGAGCTAAGGGACGCGCTGGGCCGTTCCGGTCCGGCGCCCATTTACGTCTCGGCGTCAGCTCACGACGCGGTAGGTGTGCTGCACGAGCGGCCCATTGAGGGCGGCGAGCACCTCGTTGATGTGGCCCGTCTGTACGATCCGCTCGTTGAAAGCGGCGTCGTGGTCTTGGTGGGAGGCCCACCGCTGAAGGAAGACGAAGGAACAAGGGTCCTGGTCGTCTTGGACGAGCTCAAAGGACTCGCAGCCGTCGGCGGCCCGCATACGCTTGCGGCCTTCGGCGAGCAGCCCGGCGAGCAGGTCCTTCTGGGCGGCAGAGGCGTGGAGGTGGGTGATGATGGTGACGCTCATCAGAACGGGACCACCGTGGCCAGGAGCCCGCTGCCTGGTTGGCGCGAGCCAACAGCCCAACAAAAGTCGAGAGCGTCGAGCTCAAGGGTTTCCCCGCCCGCTCCGACATGCTAACGACCGCCGGCGGTGTCCGTCAGGGTGAGGGTGAAGGCCTGGCCGTGGCGGCGAGCCCACTCAGCCACGACGTCGGCGACCAAGCGGCCGTCGTGCTCCGCGCTCAGCACCATGTCCTCACCAGTGGCCCGGCTGATGTCGAGGCGGTGCAGCCAGGTGTCGCGGGTGAAGATGGTGTCGACCAGGTAGCCGAAACGCCACCTTTCGGCGTCGAAGGGAGGGTCCTGCTTTATGCGCACCGCCCACCGCATGGGCGCCGGGGCACGCCGGCGTGCTCTTACTGCCTTGGGCGCCACGGCTGCCAGGCGCTCGATGATAGCGGCCGGGGTCAGCGATGACCGCTCGGCGACCTGCGTGGCGGTCATGGCGTCGATCATCTTGCCGACCGCCCGTTTGCCCGCCGCCCGGTAGTCGTGGGCGAACTGACGGAAAGAGGCCTGCGCCTCGGCCATGCCGAGCACATGGCTGGCCAGGGCACGGACGTCCCACAGCTCGCACACGGTGGGCCGCCCCCAGTCCTCAGGGGAAAGGTCCTCCAGCTGGGCCACCATGCGGGCCAGCTCGGTCTCAGCCAGGCCCATGGCCTCGTCGTGCCTAAGCGGCGCCATCATCTCTTCGTCGATCATTGCCGTCCCCATCCTGCTCCCGCTCCTCGTCCCAGTTATCTATCGGTTTTCCGAACACTATCAGGAAAACAGGACAACCGTCGGCTAAACTGGCAGAATGACTTCGATGCACTCGGCTGAGCCCCGCCGCCGTGACCGCCGTCGCGCCCGCCACGAGGCGACCAAGCAGGAGATCCTGGACGCGGCGTGGGCGATGGTGCGGGCCGGCGGCCTCAACGCATTGTCCCTGCGGGCCCTGGCCCACGACTTGGACATGGAACCCCAGTCGCTCTACACGTACTTCGCTTCCAAGAACGCGGTTTACGACCACCTCTTTGCCGCCGGCAACCGGGAGCTCTTGGACCGGTTCGCCAGGCTCGAGCAGACCGACGACCCCCGCCAGGTGCTCGGGGAGATCGCCCGCCTATTCGTGAGCTTCGCTACCGACGAGCCGGCGCGCTACGAGCTGTTGTTCATGCGCACGGTGCCCGACTTCGAGCCCTCGCCCGGGTCCTACGCCCTTGCCGTTGAGGTCTTTTCCCGGGCCCGCTCCGCCCTGGCCGCGGTCGGGCTCGACGACGACGCCGACTTCGACATGTGGACTGCACTGGTCGCCGGGTTGGCCAGCCAACAGCTGGCAAACGACCCGGATGGCGACCGTTACCTACGGCTCATCGACGACGCTGTCGCCATGTTCGCTGACCACGTGTTCGGCACGCAGGCCGCCGTGAACGTAAATCGGAGCTTGATCCGGGCCTGAGCGAGGGCGAGCGCTCCCACGAGATGCCGACCGTCGTGCCAACTTACCAATTATCCGCATCGCGCCAGCTCAGCTGAACCGTCAACGTCTGGCGTCAGGCCGATGGGGGCCGGGAGGCCAGGGGTTCACGTTCCTGACGCGCCTGAGGTTGAGCGCCCCAAAACGGGCCGCCATCGGGCCGTACCGCGATGCGCCAGATTGGTTTCGAGCGCGGGGCCGATCGTGGCGCGAGGTGTTGGTGCACCGCCCTTTTCCGAAGCATCGTCCGCACATCACACACATAAACAACTATTTATGCCAAGAAAGCGGTGAAGTATTTATGCCAAGAAAGCGGTGAAGCATCGGCTGACTCGACGCCATAACGATGCTCCCTGACGGTTATCGCGGTCTACTCGAGCCTCAGCTTGGACGTACGACTACCCCCCGGAGGTTACAGAACGCGCGTGCCGATCGCCCGCGCGGTCCTCAGCTTGAACCCATTAGCAACCCTGTTGACAAGTGTCTACGGGAGGCTACGATGGCAGCATTGCGACCGACCGACACCCGAGCCGGCCAATCGAGGAGGCTTTGGGCTATGCCGGCGACCACGGTTGGACGATCGTCAAAAGCAGGGGCGGTTCGGCCCGCGCCTGGGGCGTGATCCGTTGCCCCGGCGACTGCCCGCAGGTGTCGGTCTTCTCGACCCCTCGGGTACCGGAGGACCATGCCAGAGCATTGCGGCGGGCAGTTGACCGTTGCCCTCACAGTCAGGAACCAGAAGACAATGGCTGAACACGACTTCGAGTTGACGATCAGGGGAAGGCTGACCGAGGCCCGGCTTGACGCTCTTGTCGAAGCCGGTTGCAACGACGCTACCTTCTCGGCGAAGGACGATCTTTTCTTTGCTGCGTTCACACGGGAGGCGGGCAGCCTCCTGGACGCGGTTGTCTCGGCCATCGAGGCCGTCGAGTCGGTGGACGGCTTGGAGGTGCTGCACGTCGAGCCGGACGAGCTGGTGTGGGCCTCTGAGGTCGCGGCGCGCACCGGTCGCAGCCGCCAGTCGGT
This sequence comes from Acidimicrobiaceae bacterium, assembly GCA_003158835.1. GTDB lineage: Bacteria > Actinomycetota > Acidimicrobiia > Acidimicrobiales > Palsa-688 > Fen-671. Next base: position 472 of record PMLI01000546.1, on the reverse strand, counting down.
CGACCAGCTCGTCAAGGGCCAGAGAGGACCGGGCGGGTTCCCGCCGCCGGCCTCTCACACCACCCGCAACCCCCTGTGGCGCTGGTCCGAAGTCGAGGCATGGTTCGCCGAGTACGAAGGGCGTCCACCTGACGCCGAACGGTCCGTCATCATCGGTGCCATCAACGGGGCACTGCAGGCACGCCACGGGCTGCGGGCGGCCTCCGAGCCTGAGCCGCTTCACCGTGCCCTCGAGCAGCTGCTCGCGTCTTGATTCGAAATGCATTTACTCGACCGTAAAAGTACCTGTCGTGCCCGCTGCGTGCCCGTAGCAACGGGCACGAGCAGTTGTCCAGGGTCACCAACGGTCAGTGTCTCAAAGCGAAATCTGCCCTTCTACCTGCGTCTTTTGCCCTGAGGGCTGCTCAGCGCCCATGGGTGGAAATGGCTCCGATGACTTTCGCATCGTAGAGGTCGCTGGTTCAAATCCAGC
>PMLI01000244.1 GCA_003158835.1 Acidimicrobiaceae bacterium | reverse complement strand
ACCCAGCGGCTCGAACCTGGTGGATCAGGGCCGCATAGCAGCGCGCACCCACACGCCAATGTGTGGGGAACTCCCCGGTCGGTTTATGTCGCCGGCCAAGAGGTCACGACGAAAGCCTGCGGCGTACTCGTGACGATGCTGCAGGGGCATAGCTCTGCGCCGGCCCCGTCGAAGGGTTCGAGAGTGAACGTGGGAACTGTCCCGGTGGTCCCCTCCCCGGCCAGCCGCCAACCGGAAGACATACCGGGAGGACCCTTCGTGCCTATAGGCGAACGCATCCGAGCCCTCCGCAGCGAGCGGGGCTGGTCCCAGGACGAGCTGGCCACCAAGATCAGCGCCGCCGGAGCGCACCAGATAAGCCGTTACGAGAACGGCAAGATCACCCCGGCGACCGAGACGGTCGTGCGCCCCGCCGAGATCTTCGACGTATCGATCGACTACCTACTGGTTGACGAAGCCCCGCGCCGGCCCCTGCATATCCCCGACAGAGGCCTCGCCGACCGGCTCAGCGTCGAGCTGGCCGACCTCAGTGATACCGAACGCGACTCGGTCCTGCTCTTCGTGGAAGCCCTCCAAGCCAAGAACCGGCTGAAGGCCCTCGTCGCCGGGCTCAGCTGAGACCAGGCCGCCTTGCCCAAGCGGCGCCGGCACCCGAATAAGGACGTGGAGGCCGCCCTGCGCGCCGCCGAGTCGGCCGGCTGGACCGTGGAGGAGGTCCACCACGGCCACCGCTGGGGTATCGTCCGTTGCCCGGCCGGCGAGCACGCCGTCGTCGTGTGGTCAACGCCGCGCGACCCGGGTACCCTGGGCAAACGGGTGCGTGACCAGGTGGCCGCGTGCCGGCACCGAAAGGAGGCAACACCGTGATCCACTCCTTCGCCGTGGTGATCGACGGCGTCGACCTCGCCGGCCCGGGCAGCCCCGACGCCGACACACTGTACGAGGCCGGCTGCGACGACGCTGTCTTGGTGTCCGACGCCGGCGTGCAGCGGGCCATATTCGACCGGGAGGCGCCCAGCTTTGCTGCGGCCGTGGCGAGCGCTATCACGGCGATCGAGACGAGCATCCCAGGCGCCCAGGTCCTCGCCGTCGAGCGGACCTCACCCGCAGGCAACGCCTCCCTACGCCATTCCGCCTGAAGCAGAGGCCGCACTGCGCCGGCCACGAAGGCGGCAGCGCAGTTGGGCATGCTCTCGGTCGAGTAGACCTCCGTGGACGGCCCGGGTGGCTCGTGGTGGCAGCCTGGCGTCGGGACAGCCCGCTCAGCAAGCGCCCGGCAACTTCTCTCGACGACAACCCGGCGACGGCCAAGGCGTCCACGTGGCGAGGGCGGACCACCCGGAAGTGGCGGTGGTCGAGCGTGGCCACCCGGGTCGCGCCGAGGCGCTCGGCCAGGGCCACCAGCGAGGCGTCGGTGCCCCCCAGGCGNNCGGACCAGTTCGGCGATGCGCTCCCAGTCGGGGCGGCCCAGATCCTCGACCAGAAGGTCGCCGACGACGACCGAAGCGAACAGGGCGGCCTCAGCGCCAGGGCCAAGCTGGCGGTCGATCAGGTAGGCCGCCTCGGCCATCACCACAGGGCTGGTGACGAGCGGGCCGGGGTCGGCCTCTAACAGGTCCCGGCAGGCCAGGTGATGGGCGTCGTCACGGTCGGCGGCGGCCAGGAGCGGGCCGGTATCGACCAGCAGCACTCAGTCTTCCCCGAAGCCCTCGGCCAGCAACTGCTCGGCCTGGGCGCCGCCCCGGCCGGGCCCAGAGACCCCGATGCCGGCAAAAGCCAAGTGACGGCGTGGGGGCGCCTCGTCGAGCCCAGCCGCCAACAGCAGGGCGGACAGCTCCTCGACGCTGATCCCGCGCCGGGACGCCTCGGCCGCCAGCCGGCCCGCCAAGTCTTCGGGCACCTGCAGCGTCAAGGTCACGACCACCAGTTTGGCAGTACGGGGGTTGTCCTGGGGCCCCAATGAGCCCGCGGCCCAAAACAGGCTCCGATGGGTTTGGTGCGATGGCTTGGTGCGCCACGAGGCGCCGGGACGGACGCTGGTCCTCAAGACCTCTCGTGCAGGTCCCGTGAGGGCTCGGGCCGCTGCCCCGACGACAGGGGCCGCGCCATAGGAAACGTCAGGTGGCGGTCGAGCTCAGAAAGGCCGTAACCAGGCAGGGTGGTCTATGTGACATTTGGCGGCGAAGACCGCTGCGCCTCCTGGTCGCCGATCGGCGTGTTTGACACCCAAACCGAGAAGCCCCAGGCGTTGGGATCAGTGTGCTCCCAGAGTTCTTTGATGCGGGTCAACGCGTCGTCCGGCGGCTGGTTCCACGCCAAAAACCCTCCGTCTGAAACCTCGCCCACTTCAGCGAGGCCATTGAGAAGGAGCTCTTCGATTGCCTCCAAACTGGCCTCTCGTAGATCGGGGCCGCCGGCTCGCAGCCGCGCCATCCCCTCTATGGCCGCCAGCGGGACCCAGTCGTCAAGACCAGCCTGCAGGATTCCTTGAGCAAGGGAGTTGATCATGACTACGGCAGGTGGACCTTGATGTAGGTGCCATTGGACCTAAAGACATCCACCGTGGGGCCTCCCCACTTGCTGGCTGCTCGGATGCCGGCCCGAGTCCCGTCGGGAAGCTCAATCATCGTCCCTGGACCTGAGACTTTCGCGTAGGCGTAAGGCTCCCCACTGACGGCTGCAGCGGGGTCCAGACTCTAGAATGCCCGCTCGACCTCGAAGCGGGCATTCCGACCAAGGTCGTTGATCTTCGGATTGAGGCGACCCAGCGGGGAGAAGGCGGCTGCACCAGGTCAGGCGCCTTCTCCGTCCGCCGGCGACGCTGATAATGCGTCGCGCTCGGTATCTAGGTACGCCGCCCATCGATCGAATAGTGCTGCCTCCCCCGGCTCGTTGTCGGCCCGAAGGGGCATATAACGGACGAAGCCCTCAATCCTCGGTGGATAATCAAAGTCCGCGTATAGCTCCTCGACCACGCCAAGTGGATCCGCCAGATCTCGGCGACGATCATACGCAGCCCTCAGCTGAAGGTAGAGCCACCTTCGGGCCGACAGCCCCGGATCGTTGGCACGACCGGGGGCATCGAGTTGAGCGAGCACATCGGGAAGCTCGTCGGCATCGTCCCGCAGAAGCGATGCGACCTCAGGCAAGACAGGATCAACGTCGCCCCTCTCGACCTCGCGCACTGCCAGGTCGATCGCCGTCGTGGCGGAGATCATGCCGTGCTCGAACCCATACTTGAGGTCGTCGACGGAAAGAGGAATATCTTCCCATCTGAAAAAGTCAGGACCAAGTTCGAAAACGATAGTCATGGTCTCTGGTTTGGATAGCCCGTGACCTGGCCGCCCGGGATGAATCGTTGGTGGGTGATGACGGCCTGTCCGCATGACTCATCGACAATCCACTCAAAGACGCCGGGATTCCCGTCGACTTCGCCGGGAAGCTGGTAAAAAGTCGCTGCACGCCGTCAGCGCCCGTGATCGTGAACTGCTGCGCTGCGGCGTCGTCAACTACCCATAACACGGATCGATGGAATGAGTCGTCCTTGAGGGCAGCGCCCACGCGCTCGAGTTGTGAGAGGGGCGTCTCGGTTTCGGAGCCCGCGCCCGCGCCGAATGCCGCCTCCTCGGCTNNGAAACACTAGCAATTGCTACGTTTGTGGTAAGTCCGCCGAGTTCGTACGCGCCCTGCACGCACGGGTACTCGGGCGGTATGGTTACGCGCTGGGAGGCGTTCGGGTTCTGAGAAGAAACAGCGTTCAGAACTCCGTCACCGAAATCGACTGCTCCCTCATGGGTGTCGTAGCACTGAGTACCAAGGCAGGCACCGACATCGGCGACTGTCCCGTTGTCCCATAGCTTGCCGGCGGTGTCGCTCCATGCCTGAGCGACGTCTGAGACCGGGTTCGTCCAGCTCCAACCGAGCCCGCTCGGGTCCACCACATTGACCGGGTCGTCGCCGGCATAGACGTACGGGTACGTCGCCTGCGCCGTGCCACAGCTCACCGCTGTTCGTCTCCGCCCCGACTTGTTTGGCTGTGAGCCCTCGTCGCAGGTGTGGCGCTTGCGACCCGGTACCGCGCCGCTGGCACGGGTGAGTTTGTCACGGGGGTCGTACGCGCAGGTGGCCCTGTACTGGACCTCACGGCGCGCTCACGCCCGAAGTAGCGGCTGACTGCTTCGGCAGCGGCGCGGTCACCCTCAGCTGTAGCCCTCGCATATACGCCCAAGGTGACCGACGGCGACGAGTGCCCCATGCGGGTTTGCGCCGTCTTCACGTCCACACCGGAGGCAACCAGGGCCGTGGCCGCCATACTGCGCAGGTCGTGGAACCGCAAGCCGCTCAAGCCGGCGGCATCACAGGCAAGCACCCAGGTCCGCCGGCGCCAGTTGGAGTAGTGGAGCGGCTGCCCCTCGGCGCTGACGAACACGAGCGCTCCCCCGTCGGCGGCGGTAAGAGCTCTACGGGCCAGGAGCGCGGCAAGGTCATCGGCCAGCCACTCCGGGATGCTCAACCGTCGCCGGCCCGCCCGGGACTTAGGCTCTCCGAGCAGCCCGTCGCGACCGAGCTGCTGCGATACGGAGACCGTCCGGGCCAGCAGGTCCAAACCCGACAGGGCCAGGCCGGCGCACTCCGCCCAGCGAAGACCGCCGACGACGCCGAGCCACATCATGGGGGCTTCGTCCGGGCCCAGCGCCTCAGCCAGCCGCTGCAGCTGCTCCGCGGTCAGCACCGGGCGGTCGACGAGGCCCGCTTTCGGCAGGCGGACGCCGGCGCACGGAGAGCGAACGATGAGCTCCGCGGCCACCGCATAGCTGAAGACGGCCCGCAGAGCGGAGTACATGCGCCCCACTGACGAGGGGGCGTGCTCGGTGGCCCACCGGTCCACAAGCGCCTGTATGTCCGCCCGCTTCACCCGAGCCACCTGGCGGTCGGCCCATGCCGGGAGCACGTGCGTGCGCATGATGCTCTCGTCCCGCAGCCGGCTCGATGTGCGCTTGGTCGAACCGGAAGCGAGCCAGCCGCTCACAACCTCGCTCACGGTGAGCTTCCCGGCCGTCGGTTCGACCCACGAACCCCGGGAGATGTCGGCTTCAGCCCGGGAGAGCCACACCAATGCATCCACCTTTGCCCTGAACGTCTCGTTGGCCACGTGCCGAGCGCCTTCATGCCAATAACTGGCCTGGAACCGCCCCGACGGCAACCGCCTGACGGACCCGAAGTGCCGGCGGTGGGAGGACGTCACGTGCGCGATGTTACCAGGACTTCGCGCACAGTACGCGCACGCCACTACCTCACTGCGTCTCCCGGGACCCGCCAAAGGCCCTCTACCAGCACTTACGTGGTGGGCGCTAGAGGACTCGAACCTCCGACCTCAGCCGTGTGAAGGCTGCGCTCTAACCAACTGAGCCAAGCGCCCTGTGACTACGCCTTTGAGCTGCCCTTTTATAGCTTCGTCAGCTTCGGGCACCTCGGTACGGCACCGCTGCAGGGTATAGGCCTGCGACAGGTCCGTGATCGTAGTCTCGCACCCGACAGGCTGGCCCGCAACGTACCGGGACGGCCCGTAACGTAGCGGGAAGGCCGGTCATGGCTTTGCGCACCCGCATCCCTCT
>PMLI01000472.1 GCA_003158835.1 Acidimicrobiaceae bacterium | reverse complement strand
CGAGCGAGGTCTACGGCACGGCCCTCACCGTGCCCATCGACGAGTACCACCCCCTGCAGGCGCAATCGCCGTATGCAGCGTCGAAGACGGGCGCGGACAAACTGGCGGAGAGCTACCACCTGAGCTTCGAACTGCCGGTGGTCGTCCTGCGGCCTTTCAACACCTACGGGCCCCGCCAATCCGCCCGTGCCGTGATCCCCACAGTGATCTCACAGGCGGCGGCGGGGGCGACGACTGTCCAGGTCGGCTCGCTCACGCCGGTGCGCGATTTCAACTTCGTGGCTGACACCGCCAACGCCTTCTTGCACGCCGGGACCGCCCCTGCCCACCAGGTCGTGGGCGAGGTCCTCAACGCAGGCTCGGGCCGCGGGATTTCGGTGGCCGATCTGGTCTCGCTGATCGGTGAAGTGATGGGCGTACGGCTAGAGGCCGCCCTCGACCCGCAACGGCTTCGCCCACCCCGCTCCGAGGTGATGGAGCTGGTGTGCGACAGCACCAAGATCAACAAGCTCACGGGCTGGCAACCCGCTTACAGCCTTGAAGAAGGCCTCAGTATCACGGCGGCGTGGTTCAGCGATCCCGACAACCTTGCGAGGTACAAGACCAATGTCTACAACATCTGAGCTGCCAACCACTTCTGGGCTCCCGTCCGACCTCGACATACGCGACTGGCCGCGGTTGGCGCCGTCATCAGTGGCCATGGAGGCGGTCGTCCTGGCCGGGGGAAAAGGGCTGCGCTTGCGGCCCTTCACGACCCTCATCCCCAAGCCCCTCGTGCCCATAGGAGACCACTACTCGGTCCTCGAAGTGGTCCTACGGCAGCTTGCCGCCCAAGGTTTCGTGCGGGCGACGCTTACCATTGGCCACCTCGGTCAGCTAGTCCAAGCCTACGCCGGCGACGGCTCGCAATGGGGGATCGGGATCTCCTACCTGAGCGAGGAGTCTCCGCTCGGCACCATGGGACCTGTCCTGCGCGCTCTCGACGCGCTCCCGCAGCACTTCGTCGTGATGAACGCCGACGTGCTGACCAACCTGAACTACGCCGACCTGCTCAACGCTCACATACGCAGTGGTGCGGCCCTCACCGTGGCGACCCATCACCGGGAGCACCGGGTCGAGTTCGGCGTCCTCGACGTGAGGGACAACCACGTGCGGGGCTTCAGGGAGAAACCCACCTTGAGCTACGAGGTCAACATGGGCATCTACGCCGTCTCACGCGACGCCATGGCGCGGTACACGCCGGGCTTGCCGTACGGTTTCGACGAGCTGATCTGCGACCTGATAGAGCAGGATGAGCACCCGGCCACCTACGACTTCGACGGTTACTGGCTCGACATCGGGCGCCCCGAGGACTATGACCGGGCCAACCGGGAGTTCGAGGTCCTAAAGAGGGAGCTCCTCCCCGGTGCCTGACGCTCACTACCCGCGCGCCCGCGTCCTTGTCCTGGGCGCGGGAGGTTTCATCGGGGGTCACGTCGCCCGCCTCGTCGCCGGCGACCCCGGGATCGCCGAAGGCATTTTCGCCTCGCGGCTACGCCGGGCACACCCCCCACGGTTCGCAGGGCGGGGCCGGTGGACGTCGTTCAACCTCGTCGAAGACACGGCGCTTTCGCTGCGTCGTCTGCTCGAACAGGTCAGGCCGGACGTGATCGTCAACTGCGTCGGTGCCACCGCCGGCAGCCCGGCCCAGCTCGAGCAGCTCAACGTCGTCACCGTCGTCAAACTGCTGTCGGCTCTGGCGTACGGCCGCCCGGCGCACCTGGTCCATCTCGGGTCTGCAGCCGAGTACGGACCGACCAAAGAGTGGGGGCCCGTACCCGAGTCGGCAGAGGTGCGCCCAGCCAGTTATTACGGGGCCACCAAGCTGGCCGCCACCGAACTGGTCTGTGAAGCGGTTGAGAGCGGCCAGGTCAGTGCCACCGTGCTCCGGGTGTTCAACGCCATAGGGGCCGGGAACCCGACCTCGACGCTCGTTGGCCAGGCGGTGCGGACTTTGAGCGAGGCCCGGCGCGCCGCCAGCCATGCTGTTACCTTCGGCCCGCTCGACGGGGGCCGGGATTTCATAGACGTGCGCGACGTGGCCAGGGCGGTACTGGCGGCTTCGCGCCCGGGTTATGGCGCCGGGCTACCAACCGTTGTCAACGTCGGCCGGGGCATCCCCGTGTCCAGCCGCTGGGTGGTGCACCGCTTGGCCAGGATCGCCCACTTCGACGGCGAGATCGTCGAGGAGGGCCAGGGGTCACCGCGCTCCGGCACGGTTTCCTGGCAATGGGCCGATACCACCGTGGCCCGCGCGGCGCTGGGCTGGTCGCCCCGCTACCTGTTGTCGGAAGCGCTCGACCAGGCATGGTGGGCCAATAGCCCGGCGCGTTACGGCCGGCTGCACCTGGTCCCCACCGGAGCCATAGGCGCAAGCACTGCGCCTATGCCGAGCCGTCCTGAAGTGCCGGCCAATGTGCCCTAGTTCCCGTCGTCCCCCTTTGAATGCCGTCCCGATTTCTAATGCCGTCCCGCTGAATGGAGTTCCATGAAAACTGCTACCCCGTCCCGACGTGCCCTCGCTATAACCCTGACCGCGGCCCTGGTCATCGGCCTTTCGTCCGCTACCATCACCACTGCCTTCGGGGCTACCCAAAACACCCTTGACCTCCGGGTCCTGCTCATCGGCTCCGGCTCCGGCGACGTCACCACCGGGGCGTGGGAGTCGGCCCTGACCAACGAGGGGGTCACCTACACCGAGGTGGACGCCACGGGCACCTCGCCGGCTGAGACCGTAGCCCTGCCGGCCCTGTCCAGCGGGACCACGGGTTTCTACAACGGGGTCGTCATCGCCGACTCGCCGACCGGCTTCGCCGCCGGGGCCCTGAGCGCCCTCGACGCCTATGAGTCGACCTTCCGCGTAAACCAGATCGACGGCTACATGTACCCGGACCCCAACCTCGGCGCCACCGCGGCTATCGCGAGCGCCCTGGACGGCACCACCGGGACCTTGACCGCGGCCGGCCTGGCCGCCTTCCCCGAACTGGTCGGGCCCATCCCCTTCGCCACCGGCACCTACGGCTACGGGGCGACGTTTGCCACCGGCGGCCCTTACACGGCGCTAATCACCAATAGCGCCGGCGCCCTCGCCGGTGTCTACCAGCACCCGAGCACCGACCCCCAGGCGGGCGTGGCCGAGCTGTCGCTCTATTTCGACTACAACGCCAGTCAGCTGCAGTGGTTGCTCCTCGCCCCCGGGCTCATCAACTGGGTGACCCAGGGCACCCACCTCGGCCTGTACCGCAGCTACTTCGGCCAGGACATCGATGACAACTTCATCGCCGACAACGAGTGGAGCTCGCACTACCAGTGCACCCCGGGAGCGACCGAACCTTCGGACTACACCTGCCCGCCGCTTGTGGCCAACAACCCGGCCGACACGCCCCCGGACGTACAGATGACCGCCGCCGACGTGACCTACGTGGTCGCCTGGGAGCATCAGACCGGCATCACGCTCAACATGCTGTTCAACGGCATCGGTGCCTGCACGGCCCCGACTGCCGCCGCCGAGTCCTCAGCCAAGTGCACGGGCTCGGTCAACGACTCCGGTGGTACCTTCACCGACCCGGGACAGACGTTGGACACCAGTTACCCCAACGATCAGGGCCTGGTGAACGCCCTGCTGGCTAATCAGGCGGACTTCAACTGGACCATCCACACCTGGTCCCATCTGTTCCTCGGGTGCACCGTGTGGCAGCCGCAGCTGCTCACGAACGTAACGGCCAACCCGTCCGGCGGCACGTTCACGGCCGGTTCGTACAACTACGAGATCACGGCCGCCACCGCCTACGGGGAGTCGGAACCGTCACTGCCGAAGAGCGCCACCGTGCTCGCCCACGGCTCTGTGACTCTGACCTGGCCTGAGGCTTCCAACGGTGTTGGGGCCAACGGCACCCCCGGGCCCACACTGGCGCAATTGGAAGCCTCTCACAGCGGCGGTACCGGGTCCTGGGGCTACAACATCTACCGTGAGGCCCCCGGTTCGACCACCTACGGCCTGGTGGGCGAGGTGCCCGAGAACACCTCGGCGACGTCGTCTACCACCTACAGCTTCACCGACACCGGTTCCCCAGCCGGCGAAGCGCCCGGGTCCAGCGACACCTTCCCCACCGCCACCGACCCCGGCATCGACTGCTCCAGCGCCGCCGGCAGCTGGGACCCGGCTACAAGCACCACCGCTGACGCCTCCATCGAGCAGGAGATCGGGCTGGACCAGGCGTTCGCGGCCGCCAACGGCCTCACCAATTACGCCTCCTCGGCCTTAGTCACGGGTGAGCATTCCGGTCTCGAGAACCCCAACATGACGAGCGCTCTCGCCGCCACGGGCATCACCACCTTCGGCTCTGACGCCTCCCGCCAACCCCAGCCCTACTCGCTCGGGGCGGCCCTGTCCGCTCCCCGCTATCCCAGCAACATCTACTACAACGCCAGCAACTGGCCTGGCGAGCTCAACGAGTACAACACCCAGTACGTGGCCAGCGGAGATTCATTGGGCAACCCCACCTACACGTCCGAGACGGGGCACTGCGGGGGCTCACCGTCTACCACCTGCCTCACCGCTCCGCTGACCGAGGCGGGTCTGCTTCAGTCGGAGTCACGTATCATGCTGAGCCACGTCCTGGACAACAACCCG
>PMLI01000514.1 GCA_003158835.1 Acidimicrobiaceae bacterium | reverse complement strand
GGCGAGAACGGCGCCGGCAAGACGACCCTCATGAACGTCCTGTTCGGCCTGATGCACGCGGACGCGGGCGAAATCCGCCTGGACGGGCAGCCGGTGCGCTTCGCCGACCCGGGCGAGGCCGTCCGGCGGGGCATCGGCATGGTCCACCAGCATTTCATGCTCGTGCCCGTGTTCACCGTGGCCGAAAACATCGTGCTCGGCTTCGATCCGGTGCGGCGGCTGGGCTTCCTCGACCGCAACAAGGCGCGGGCCGACATCCGCCGTTTGTCCCGGGAGTTCGGGCTCGACGTGCAACCCGACGCCCTGGTGGAAGACCTGCCCGTGGGCGCCCAGCAGCGGGTCGAGATCGTAAAAGCGCTGATGCGGGACGCCAAGGTCCTCATCCTGGATGAGCCCACCGCCGTCCTGACGCCGCAGGAGACAGAGGGCCTCTTCAAGGTCATCAGGTCCCTGGCCCAGTCCGGGCGCTCGGTCCTGTTCATCACGCACAAACTCAAAGAAGTGTTCGCGGTCGCCGACCGCATCACCGTGATGCGGCTCGGCAAGGTGGTGGGCCAAACCACGCCGCAGGAGAGCAGCGAGCCGGAGCTGGCGACCATGATGGTGGGCCGCTCCGTCGAGCTCGTGATCAGCAAGCCGGAGGCGCGGCCCGGGCCACCGGTGCTCGAACTGGGGGATCTCACCGTGCAGGACGATCGCGGCTTGACCGTGGTCGACCGTGTCTCGCTCACGGTGCGGGCGGGTGAGGTCGTCGCCCTCGCCGGCGTCCAGGGCAACGGGCAGACGGAACTGGTCGAAGCGGTCACCGGCCTGCGGGCGGTGACCGCTGGCTCGGTCCGGCTCAAGGGCCAGGACCTCACCAACGCCACCCCGCGCCGGGCGCTGCGAGCCGGGATCGCCCACATTCCTGAGGACCGCCAGGTGGACGGGCTCGTGCTGTCCATGTCGATTGCCGACAACCTCGTCCTCGACGTCTACAACCAGGAGCCGAACGCCCGCTTCGGCGCCCGCGACCTCACCGCCGTGCACAGGGACGGCGAGCGCAAGCTGGCCGAGTTCGACATCCGGGCCAGCTCGGTCGACGAGCGCGTGGCCACGCTGTCCGGCGGCAACCAGCAGAAAGTCGTGGTCGCCCGCGAGCTGTCCCGTCCTGTCACGCTGCTGGTGGCCGCTCAGCCGACCCGAGGCCTCGACGTCGGCTCGATCGAGTACGTGCACCGCCGCATCATCGACGAGCGCGACCGTGGCGCCGCCGTACTGCTCGTCTCCTCCGAGCTCGACGAAGTGCTGGCGCTTGGCGACCAGATCGCAGTGATGTTCCGGGGGCGCGTCGTCGGGGTCGTCCCGCCCAGCACGTCCCGGGAGCAGATCGGGCTGATGATGGCAGGCGTGAGGGAGGGCGCCCCCGCCCCGCCGCCGGACCAGGGCGGGACGGGCCCGCGGGCCGAGGCCGCCACCAGGGCGCGGGAGGGCTTTTGACAGCGGCCGAGGTGACCCCGGGGGGTGAGCTTCCACCCGAAGAAGCCAAGCCCGAGCTGCAAGCAGCCGGCGCGCCGCCCGTCCCGCCGGCCCCTGCGTGGCGAAGGGCCTTGCGCTGGATGGGGGAGGCCAACCTGGCGGTCGTCACCTTCCTGGCCGTTGTGGTCGGCCTCTTGGTGGGTGCCATCCTCATCGTGGTCACCACCCCGGCCACCCTGCACGCCTGGAGCAACGTCGGGTCGGCACCGGGCCACGCCTTGGGCGTCAGTTTCTCCACCGTCGGCAATGCCTACGGGGCGCTGTTCGCGGGGTCGGTCTTCAGCCCCTCCGCGGTCGGCCACGCCATCTCGACCGGGTCGGGCTGGACCGTGGTCTTCACCCCGATCTCGGAGACCCTGGTCTCGGCCACCCCGCTCATACTGGCCGGGACCGGAGTGGCGCTCGGCTTCTCTACCGGCGTTTTCAACATCGGTGGCCAGGGGCAGCTCATCGCCGGGGCGCTGGCCGCCACCTACGTCGGCTTCGGGGTACACCTCCCCATCGGCATCCACCTTCCCCTGGTCATCCTGGCCGGGGCGGCCGGGGGGGCGGTCGCCGGTTTCATCCCCGGCATTTTGAAGGCGAGGACGGGCGCGCACGAGGTCATCGTGACCATCATGCTGAACTACATCTTCCTCTACCTGTTGAACTACCTGCTCACCACGGCGCCCCTCCAGCAGCCCGGCCAGAGCAATTCGATCTCCCGCACCGTCCCGGGGTCGGCCCGCCTTCCTCAACTGTTCGGGAACGGCCTGAGGGTCAACCTGGGCTTGATCGTCGCCCTAGCCGTAGCGGCCGGAGCGTCGTGGCTCATGCGCAAGAGCACGCTCGGCTTCGAGTTCAAGGTGATCGGCGCCAACCCCTCGGCGGGCCGGACGGCGGGCATGGACGCTCGCCGGGCCACCATCCTGGTGCTCACAATCTCCGGCGCCCTGGTCGGCATGGCCGGGATGTCGACCCTGGCCGGCACCGACTTCTTCCTCTCGAGTGGTTACGGCGGCGGCAACGGCTTCAACGCCATCACGGTGGCGCTGCTGGGCCGCAACCGTCCCGTGGGCGTGGTCTTCGGTTCGCTGCTGTTCGCCGCCCTCAGCACGGGTGGGCGCTACATGCAGTCCACGAGCGGGATCCCCATCGACCTCACGTCGGTCATCCAGGCCGTCATCGTCTTCCTGGTGGCGACGCCGGCTCTGGTCCGCGAGATCTTCCGCCTGCGAGAGGCCGGGGCCGGAAAGATCCTGCTCTTCACCAAGGGGTGGGGGGGGTGAGCGTCGTGGCCCTGGCCCCCGAAAACGAGGAGCTGACGGCGCCCGAGGGCCGCATCGTCTCCGTCGCCCGGGTGCGCGGCATGGGGGTCTTCCTGGTCCTACTGGCCGTCGTGATGTTCGGGCCCTTCGGTTTGGGCGTGGCCGCCCACGTCCACGCCACCTTCTTGCTCGGTGCCCCCCCCGCCACCGGCGTGGCGCCGCTCAGCTTGCCGGTGCGCTGGGTGTCGGTGCCGCTGGCGTTGGTGTGCGCCGCCCTCGGCTGCCCCCTTTGGGCGCGGCCGCATGGGCGGGGGAGGTTCCTCCTGTTCAGCCTCGGGGTGTTGATCTTCCTCTGGTCGTTCCTGGGCTGGGCGGCGCGGGGCGGGGAGCTCAACTTCGTCGACATGCTGGCGGAGTCCCTCGCCTATTCCACCCCTCTGCTCTTCGGCTCGATGTCGGGCATGATGTGCGAGCGCTCCGGGGTCGTGAACATCGCCATAGAGGGCCAGTTCCTGGCGGGCGCCTTCCTGGGGGCGATGATCAGCAGTGCCACCAACAACCTGTGGTTGGGTGTGTTCTCCGGCGCCGTGGCGGGCGCCATCTTCGGGGCGCTGCTCGCCTTCCTGGCCCTGCGCTACGGTGCCGACCAGATCATCGTCGGCGTGGTCATCGTCGCCTTTTGCACGGGGTTGACCAACTTCCTGACCGAGCAGGTGCTGAGCCCGGACCAGAACCTGAACGCGGGGTTGACCTTTTCGCCGTTCGGGATCCCGCTGCTGGACAAGATCCCCGTCCTCGGCCCGGCCGTCTTCGACCAGAACTATTTCTTCTACGGCGCCATCGTGTTGCTCGTGGTCATCCACGTGGGCCTGTTCAAGACCCGCTGGGGCCTGCGGGCGCGAGCCGTGGGCGAGCACCCCCGGGCGGCCGAGACGGTGGGCATCCACGTACTGTCAGTGCGCTACCGCAACGTGATCATGGGCGGCGTGATCGCCGGCATCGGGGGGGCCTGGTTCACGATCGGGAACGTCGGGGAGTTCTCGGCCGACATGACCGCCGGGCTCGGGTACGTGGCCCTGGCGGCGATGATCTTCGGGCGCTGGCGCCCCTTCGGCGCCCTCGGGGCGGCGCTGCTGTTCGGTTTCTCGGTCTCGCTACAGAGCTTCCTCGCCGTGCTCAACGTGGGCATCCCGTCCCCGTTCCTCTCCATGGCGCCGTACGTGATCACGATCGCCGTAGTCTCCGGCCTGGTCGGCCGGGTGCGCCCACCGGCGTCGGACGGCGTCCCTTACAGCCGGGAGTGAGGCTGGGGCACAAGCCGGGCGCGGCCGAGTGGCCCGAAGCACTGGCGAGCCGAAGCACTGGGTACAGAGCCTCATATCCAAGGCCGGGCACCCGGAGCCACCACCACCCGGGCGGCGGCGGCAAGTGCGGCCCGTAACGCCTGTTCCGGCTGCTCGCCCCGCAGGCGCCCGGCCAAAAAGGTCCCGGTGAAGGCGTCGCCGGCCCCGGTCGTGTCTACGACGGCGACGCTGTCCGCGCCACAGTGGAGGAGCTCGTTCCCCGGCCCAGAGAACAGGGCGCCATCCGCTCCGAGGGTGAGGACCACCTCCCGGTAATGCCGGCGCAGGCCGGCCAGGATGTCGGCCGGTCGGCTGGCACCGGTCAGGGCCCGGCCCTCGTCGAGGTTGGCACAGCACCATTCGACGCCCTCGGTCCAGGCCAAGAATGCGCGGGCGCCGACGCCGGCCAGGGGACCGGCCGAGCAGGGGTCGACCGAGCAGGTCATCCCGGCTGCGGCGGCGCGCTCGAGGGCGGCCCGCGCCACCGGCCGGGTCGCCTCATCGAGCAGTTCGTAGCCCGAGAGGTGGAGGTGCCGCCCGGTGCCCAGCAGCCCGGGCCCGAGGTCTTGGAGGTCGAGGTGGAGGTTGGCCCCCCGATCGGTGAGCATCGAGCGCTGCCCCGAGGCGTCGACGACGGCGACGACCACTCCGGTCGGCCGCACCGGATCCACCCGGAGGTGCACCTCCATCCCGGTCGCCGCCAGGGCGCGGGCGGCGGCGCGGCCCAGTTCGTCGTCACCCACGACGCCCACGAGGTGGACCTGGGCGCCGGCGGTGGCGAGGGCGACCGCCTGGTTGGAGGCGGACCCCCCGGGGGTCACGACGATCCGGGAGGGAGTGTCACTGCCCCGGTTGAAAGGGCCCAGCGGGCGCACGACGACGTCGACGATCACGTCCCCGACGACGACTACGACAGGCCGCTGCTCGGGGGGCGTCACGTTCCGGGCAGTGTTGTGTCGGCAGGGTGCCTGCTCCGGACTGGACGGTGCTCCGTCAAGCGGCCGACGCGGCAGCCACCCGGGCCTATGTGCCCTATTCGGGGTTGCGGGTCGGCGCCGCCGG
>PMLI01000111.1 GCA_003158835.1 Acidimicrobiaceae bacterium | reverse complement strand
GTCAGGCTCGGCCAGCAAGGTCACATCGGCGACCAAGGTCCGCAAGAGCCGCTTGCGGTCCCTGGGCGAGGTGCTGGGCGCGTGCCACAAACTGACGACGTCACCTGTGAGGGCCTCCAGCTCGGCACGCGATGGCAGGGGTGGCGTGGTTGTCCGTGCTTCCGCGAGCGCCTTTTCTGCCTCGGCGAGTGCGGCAAGGCGCTCTTCCCAACGGGACTCGAGGTTGCGGGCGACGAGGCGGTTCTCCGGTTCGCAGGCATGGAAGGCACGCTCAGCTCGTGCGGCTTCGTACCGGGCTCGTTCCACGGCCAGTTCGCCGGCGCGGCTACGGCGCTGACGCCGGTCAGCTACTTCGTCGGCAGCAGCCAGGCCAAGGCGACCTCTTGAGGGTTGAGCGCTGCCAACAACCGTTCTGCCACGGCGTTGTCGACGGTCTCCGCAGTGATGGACCTGCACGCGGGGGTGTTCATCAGGTTCGCCTTGGACGAAACGTTGCGCTCTGCTACGGGGAAGGCGAGCTGACTGGGCCTGACCGGGAGCACCAGGAGGTGTCCATGCTGGCGCTCCACCTGGTCCAGGCAGCCCTCGTGTACCTAAACACCCTGCTCGTCCAGCGGGTGCTCCTCGACGAGAAGTGGGCAACGAAGCTGACCGAGGAGGACCGACGGGGCATCTCGGCGTTGTTCTGGGCCCATGTCCGGACCTACGGCACGTTCTCCTTGGACATGGACACGCACCTGGACCTCGGGCTCAGCACTTCCTGAGGCTGCCGGTGCCGCGGTTCTGGGATACCTGTCCGTGCACGCATCCTCCGAGCAGATCGCTGCCGAATATGAATTTGTCAAACCTCGGTCCTCCCTGGTCAGAAAAGCACACATAAGAACCAGATCCGGAAGGTCTCCGAGAAGCGCCCGCCTCGTTCGCAGCGCCATTCCAGCGTCAACGGCGAAACGCCCCACCGGCAGTGATCGGCGCGCCAACGTAACGATGGTCGTTACCTTGGCGCGTCAATCGCTGGGCAAGAGCGGCCGACCTGGTATAGTATTTAGTGGGCCAACGTAATGATAGCCGTTACGTTGAGCGAGGAGGTACTCGATGCCGGGTCACCACCCGATGGCAGAGGCACTCGACACGTTGCTCGCGCACGGTCGGCTGGCGGTGAGCACCGAGGAGGCGGCCCAGCTGCTGCAGTTGCCGCCCGAGCACGTCCGGGTACGGATGCAGCCGTTGGCGCGAGGCGGCCGGGTGTTCTCCCCTGCGCGCGGGCTGTGGGTGGTCGTCCCGCCTGAGTACCGGACATGGCGTGTCATCCCCGGGGCCCAGTTCATCGAGCCGATGATGACCCACCTCGGACGTGACTACTACCTCGGTTGGCTGTCCGCAGCGGAGATGTACGGCGCCGCGCACCAGCGCCCGCAGGTTGTGCAGGTGGCCGTTGACCGGCACTTGGCAGACCGGGACATCGAACGAGTGCGGTTGCGCTTCATCGGGCGGCGGCACTTGAGCGAGCTGCCGCGGTTGCGGCGCAACGTGCCGACTGGACAGGTGTGGGTCTCAACGCCCGAGGTGACCGCCCTCGATCTGGCCGCAGAGCCGGGTCACGGGGGTGGGGTGAGCAACGTCGCCACCGTGCTCGCCGAGCTCGCCGAGGAGAACCAGTTGCAGCCCCGACGGCTCGCCGAAGCGGCGGAGCACTTCTCGCTGGCGGCCGTCCGGCGCCTCGGGTTCCTGCTCGACGCGACCGGCCAGGCCGACCTGACCGGCATGCTTCACGATCGGGTCGAGCAGCGCCGTCACTTTCCTCCGGACCTGCTGGCCCCGGGCAGCCCCGTCGCCGGCGAGGTCGACGCCCACTGGCGTCTGCGGGTCAACACCGACGTGGAGCCTGACCTGTGATCCCTGCTGCGGCGGTAACGCACTGGTCGACAGGAGCGCCCTGGCCGACCCGGGCCCAGATCGGCCAGGACCTGCTCCTCAGCCGCCTCATCTGCGAGATCGCCAACCACCCCTACCTGGGCGAGGAACTCGTCTTCCGCGGCGGGACCTGCTTCCACAAGCTCCATATCCACCCGGCGCACCGCTACAGCGAGGACCTCGACTACGTACGGTCCACTGCCGGGGGCATCAAGGAGTTCACCGGCGCCATGACCGAGCTCGGCACGGAGCTCAGCTTCGAGGTCAAGACCAGGATCGGCGAAAACCCGAAGGCCTACCTGATCACCGAATCGGACGAAGGGCTGCGGATCCGGATCAAGGTCGAGGTCAACACCCGCGAGCGGTCGCCGGTCGACCCGGTCCAGCTGGTGCCCTACGAGGTGAGCTCCCCCTGGTGGAGCGGACAGGCACAGGTGCGCACCTTTAGCACCCGTGAGCTCGTCGCGACCAAGATCCGTGCCCTCTACGAGCGCAAGAAGAGCCGGGACGTGTTCGACCTGTGGCTCGCACTCACCGAGCTCGGGCTGACCGGCGAGGACGACATTCCCAATCGCCGCCTTCGAGCCGTACCACCCGGCCTCGCTCACGGCGAAGTCGGCGGTCGCCAACCTGCGCGACAAGCTCAGCGACGACGAGTTCCGCCACGACCTCGACCCCTTCGTGGTCGGCAGGCCCGCCGGCTATGACCTGGATAGTGCCGCCGAACTGGTCATCGCCGCGGTGCTGACCAAGCTCCCGAAACCAACAGGGGCGTGACCGAGCGGTAGAGCGGTACCGCGGCCCGCAGGCGACGCCGGTACGGGCCGGCCTGCGCACGTCGCGCGCGGCAGGGGGCCCAACACGCCAGACGACCTGCGCGACCGATCGAAGGCTCGCGCGTCTCTAAGGGGCAGCCAGGGCGAGCCAGATGGCACGACCACTTCGTGCCAGGCCAGGGCCCCGAGGACGTGGACCGAGGTCGGTCGTCACCGGAGGTGGCAACGTTTTGGCTCGACGAGTTGTGGTGCGCGCGGACCGCCGCATCGGCGATGGAGAACAGCTCCTGCTCCGCATGAACAACGACAGCGACGTCGTCAACGCCTTGAAGCTCGCTCTCGCCAACGCTCCCGCCTACCGTGTCGTCCCCGGGTTCGAGCAATCCGGCGCGCTGACCGTCTCGTGCTTCGCCGTGGCCGACGAGATCGAAGCCCAGATCGTCGTTCGCGGCACGCGATGGTCCTGGTACGGGCTGACCCGGGTCGGTGACCTACGTGCGCTCGGGTGCCATCTCGTTGCCACCGACATCTTCGACGGCGATGACCTGATGCCCCTGTCCGATCGGCACGTCGACGTGATCGTCTGCCCCTACCCGCCCGGGACGGGTGATTACGCGACCCTGACCAAGACGGGACGTAGCTCCCTCCGGGCGAGCCTCGAGGACCGCTTCACCGCCGTCTTGCGAGCCTTCGACCCTCGTCGGACAATAGGCGACGGGCCTGGACAGGTACCATGAACGATATGGGAGACCTGCCGCAGGTCGTCGCCGATCTGACCTTCACACCCGTGCGTGGCGGACGAGCGACGGTGCCCCCCGGCTGCTGGGAGGAAGACCGCCCACCTGTCGTCGGTGAGCAGGTCCTGGTCGCCGACAGTGGAGCGGGGCCGTTCGAGGCCACGATCACGGGCGTCGAGGCTGACGGCACCCTTGTGCTCGTCGTCCACGCTTTCGCGCCAGCCCACGCCTGACCGAGCGGGTTGTTCGGCCACAGGCGAGGCCCACGGTGCCTAACGGCGGTTTGCGTCCACTAATGCTGATATGTGTTTACTTGAATGTCGAACTCGTTCTGCGCTTGCCGCTCACCGGTTTGCCAATTGATTTTGAACCTGACTCGTCAGCCCTCAGGGAGTGAGGTGACTTGTACAGGTCCCGCCGTCGTTGTCGCTGTTCGTGCCGTCCGGGCAAAGCGTGTGCCCCCAGTTCACCCCGGACAAATCGGCACCACTTAGGTCAGCCCATTGTAGGTCTGCGCCGTATAATCCGGCGCCGGTCAGGTTGGCGCCCACCAGGTTAGCGTCGTACAGGTTTGCCCAGTTCATATTGGCGTCGGTCAAGTTGGCGCTGCCCAGGTTGGCGCCGTTGAAGTCGGCGTTGACCGTACCCGCCCCGTCCATATTCGCGCCCTGCAGGTCGGGGTTCGTGAGGTTGGCGCCAGTCAGGTTGGCGTCGGTCAGGTTGTCATCCGAATCAAGGGAGGTGTCCGCGAGGTTGGCGCCGGCCAAGTTGGCGCCGGCCAGGTCGCTATCACTGAACTGGCTGTCAGCAAAATCGGCGCCCGCCACGGCTGCACCCCCTAGCTCGGCACCTGAAATTGAGCAACCGGCCAGGTCCATCCCGGGATAGGCAGTTGTCGCCGAGCAGTTGTACGCGACCACGCCCGTGCCGGTCCCCGGCCAAGCACCAGAGGCCTTCGGCCCGTACAGCGTTTCGGTTGCCGTGTCCAGGTAGAAGTCCCCATTGTTGCCCACGCCCGAGGTCGGGGCGACGGTGCCGTTCAGGACGGTGTTGCCGTTGGTACCGCTGAGGCCGCGGGGCCCAACTAGCCCACGAGAGTTGATCTGTGCGGCGCTGGCGTCGAGCGGGCAGGCACCGTTCGCCTGCGCGCCGTGAACAACGCCGTGCTCGACGCAGACCTTGTACGTATGGACTTCAGAAGTGTGCTCGTGCGACTTCGAGTTGTGAGCGCCCGCACCCGCTGATGCGCCGGCGAGCCCTGCACCTCCCAGTGCCAACACTGCGACGATCGCCGGGATTGCCAGTATCTTCCGTTCAAGCTTCCACATCACTGTTCCTTTCGCAGTGCCTCCTTACGACCTGGACGTCAGAACCTGGCCAAGCGTGCGCGAGCAGGTAAGCCACCGTCGAAAAAGGGCTCTACTGACACATCCGTGGGTGCCTGAACAGACCGTCCGCGAGCACACGCCGCCCCCGAAGGGCGGCCGAGGCCATGAGAGGCGGCGATGACGGGTTCCCTTGTGGCGATGATCGTCCATGACAAGGGCGGGGCCGGGCGCAGCGTCAACGGTGGCGTCCAGGTCGCGGTGCAGGTCGGGTAGCGGTGGCCCAGCTCTTGAAGCCGGAGAAGGGTCAGTCGGGATGGAGTTGCGCGTTCGAGACTGGCGGCGCCTCCGTGGCGTGGTGGTTTGATTCCGGTCTCAAGTTTGACCGAGGGATGGTTGAGGTTGTCATCCGCCATGAGCGGGACGAACTGCGCGTTCGACGGGCTGGGGCGCTTCGTCGGCCCGTCCTTGGATCACAGAATGGCCGTACGAGCCGGATGGCGGGTGGAAGTTGGAGGTCTTGCCGGGCGAGTGTCTGACGCGTGCCGAGCGTGAGAGTGACGGTTGGGGCCGGGACGGTGAGTGGCGATGCCCTTGGGTGAGCCGGTCCCCGCTTAGGTCAGGACCGCTTCGCCGACGCCGAGCGTGACTTTGAGCGGCGCGCCGAGCGTGACGGCGATCCGGGTGAGCATCTCTACTGTGACGTTCGCCCGGCCTGCTTCGATGCGGCTCACCGCTGACTGGGCGACGCCCATGCGGACGGCGAGCTCAGTCTGGGTAAGGCCGGCCGCCTCGCGCGCGTCGCGGACTGCGATACCGGTTCGCAGTGCAGAGGCCAGCCCGGCTACACGGGCGTCAGACTCTTCTCGCTCCGTCGCGCTCATACGTGCTCGGCGCGCCTCCTTGGTGTCATCCCAGCGTCGATGCGCCATCGTGTCCTCCTTCATCACTGATGCTCTTGTTGACAGCGGACCATGGCCGCCTTTGCCCGCCGGATCTCGGCCTTCTCGTTGTTGCGCTGCTTGGCGAACACCGTCAGGGCAACGACCACCCTGGCGGGGGCGAACCAGTAGGTGACCCGCCACGACCGGCGGGCCATCTCGAACCGAGGCTCGAAAAGCCCGTCCCCGAGCGGGCGGCTGTGCGGCATCCGCAGAGCGGAGCCGAGCTCGGCGAGCAGGTCGATGTGTGCCTCGGCGACCTCGAAGGCGATGGTGTCGAGCGAATCGAGCCAGTTCTGGACCTCTTGCTCTATCTCGACGTCCCAACCGGCCATGCATCCCATGGTATAACACCAAGCGCATAGCGTCGCAGCCGCTCGCCAGGGACGGCTGGCTCTGAGCCGCCAGAGCGGTACTGCCGCCAGGTAAGGATCAGCGGTCGTCGGGGAGTTGGTCGATGACGCGTTGTCGATCGGCGGCAGTGGGGAGGCTGTAGCGGCGGGTGGTGTCGAGGCGGCCGTGGCCGAGCAGCTCGGCGACGAGGACGAGGTCGGTGCCGGCGCGGACGAGGTTGGTCCCGAAGGTGTGGCGAAGGACGTGGGGTGTGAGGTCCTCGATGCCGAGGTGTTCGCCGATCGCGGCGATGACGTCGTTGACTGTTGGGTCGCTGAGGCGTCCGCCGCGACGGTTTAACTGGAGGGGCGGGGTGTGGGCGCCGGGCCAGTCGGGCCGTTCGTTTCCCCAGTCCTTGACGGCGGAGCGGGCGGCGGGGTGGAGAGGGACCTCTCGGTACTTGCCGCCT
>PMLI01000374.1:886-3527 GCA_003158835.1 Acidimicrobiaceae bacterium | reverse complement strand
TCGAGCGAGGTCTGGAGCGAGGGCCTGGGTTGGTACGCGCTCGTCCTTGTCGAGACGTTGGCCGTTTTGCCGGCGAGCCACCCGCGACGTGGGGAAGTGGTCGAAATCTTCGTTCGCCTGGCCGGTGGTTTGCACCGCACCCAGCGCCACGCCACAGGTGGCTGGTCCCAGGTAGTGGACAAGGGCGACCGGCCAGACAACTGGACCGACACCTCCGGGACTGCCATGTTCACGTACGCGCTCCAACGGGGCATCGAGATCGGCCTGCTGAAGGAAGCCCGGTACGCGCCGGTAGTCGCCGGCGGTTATAACTGCATCGTCGACAACGCGACGGTCGATGGCAGCGGCCTGGTAGACGTGCACAGCGCCTGCGACGGTCTGTGCGTGCAGCAGAGCTACGACGCCTACGTCAGGGCGCCCAGAGTCACCAACGCAAAAGAAGCCGTAGCTGGCTTTCTGTGGGCCACGGCCATTGTCGAGAAACCGGGCCCGAGAAGATAAGCAGTTGCCGGCCAGGGTGCGAACATCCGGGTGGCGAGGACGCTTGTATAGGCCCACCAGCTTTTGGCTGGACGGTTGTGGCTGTTGCGTGTGGCCGTTACAAGCACGCGGGCGCACCGTTGACTTACTCGGCGGGCCAGCAGCAGCTGCGGCGAGCACTGAGGGTGCAAGCTCGAGATTCGGCACTCGCGGTGCGAATTGCGGTGGGTATCGCTGTGCGGCCACCGAGACCAAGAAGAAACATCGCTGATCAGGCTAATCTGGACACCCGCGTCGAGTAGAGGAGCGGGTACATGCCCATCTCACGACTGCACAGGCCTTTGTTTGGCGCCCAACTCGCCGCATGCCAGTCGCCGAGCCTCCGTGGTCCCGCCGAAAACCGGCCAGCGACTCCCGTACCACTGCACACGGCCCTGCCCTTTTGTCAACCTGCCAGCCCGTTCCTTGGTGGACCGCTTGCCTGCGAGGCTTCTCGCACACTCCAAATCCTAGGAGCCGCCTCAGTCCCGGGTCACGCGATGGCTCTGGTCAAACGAAAAACAAGGGGACCTTGTTTTTTGGGGACCGCTGAAACTGGAAATCCCCAGCGTCGGCGTTGAACTTGCGTGACCGGTCACAGCGCTTATCGTGATTGANNCGCCGACGCCTCTCCTGACGCCCGCGTGTGAGCGGGCGTGGTGCCTCTCTGTGCACTTACGGTGCGGATCAGGTCGACCAGCGCCCGGTTCGCCCGGCGCTAACGTCAAGGCGGTGTAGATCAGACCTGGCGAAGCCATAACACGCGCCCGCGTCACCGAGGGTTCGCACAGGCGGTCAGCGCGTGGGCGACCCGGCCCCGCGACGCGACTGCGGCCTTACGGGTGGGTTTGTCTGGTGCTTTACGCCGTCCCCCGGTGGTGCTACCTGTACGACAGAACGTGTTACAGTGGGGACATGGCTAGAGCGATCTCGGTCCGGCTCGACGATGAGGCAGACAGAGCGCTCCGGGTCCTCGAATCGACCGGGCTCACCCAGTCCGAGGCCATCCGCGTCTCCCTGCTCGGAGAGCTCCGTCATCGGCGCCAGAGCAAGGAACTGGCGGCGGAAGTCGCCGCCCTGGAAGCCGACGGACAAGACCACGACGAGATGCTGGCTGTCGCCGAACTGATGGAAGCCCTTCGTGCTCCGAGGTGATGTCTACCGGTTCCGGCTACCCCGCGGCGTCGGACATGAGCAGCACGGTGACCGCTACGGCGTCGTAGTCCAAGCCGACGAGTTCCTCCCGAGGTCAGTCATCCTCGTGGCTCCCACGTCGACAAGCGCCCGAGCAGCGTCGTTCCGCCCTGAAGCCGAGATCGCTGGAGAGACCACCCGGGTACTTGTGGAGCAAGTCGGGGCCGTGGACGCCCGACGCCTCGGAGAGCTGGCCGGACACCTGACTCACGAAGAGATGTGGGGGGTCGACGAAGCCCTCCTCGCCGTGCTGGGCTTGCGCTGATAGCCGACAGCACGGGCAGCATTTGCCCCGTCGCTCCCGCTCCAAGAACGGAGCGCAACGCGCCAGATCCACCATTAGGGGGCGCGGCCTCACGCTCGACGAAGTACCTGCTCAGGGGGCAGATCGACGGGTATTGCCGCCCGAGTTCGAGCCGATCTCCTCGCCGGCCAAGCGCAGAACGCCTGTCCAGATCCGCGAGGGATGTACAGATATGCTGCACTCGCATTACGACGGAGGGCATACTCACCACCCTGGACGTGATCGATCCCGCGCCCCCGCGGCCAGAAGCGTCTCGGTCGGTGAGGCACGCGTGAGGCTCGACGNNGTTACCGACATCGGTAAAATAGTACCGATGTCGGTGACATCATCCTGATGAAGGTAGGTGATGACCATGGACCTAAGCAGGCCTTTGACACTCGTGGCGCCGACTGTCGACGCTGATGTGCTCGCAGTGCTGGCCAGCGCCGAAGCCGAGTTCACCGGCAGGCAGGTACACCAGGTGGCTGGGCGCCATTCGGAAAAGGGCGTCCGCAACGCCCTGCACCGGCTTGTCGGGCAGGGCATTGTCAGTGCGAAACGTGCCGGGAAGGCGGACCTGTACTGCCTCAACCGGGCCCACTTGGCCGCGCCGCACGTCGTGGCGCTTGCGGCGCTGCGCCACGA
>PMLI01000374.1:0-828 GCA_003158835.1 Acidimicrobiaceae bacterium | reverse complement strand
TGGACGGGTAACGATACCCGAGTGCTCGAGTTGGGCGAGGCCGAAGTGCAGCGTGGCTTGGAGAGCAATGAGCCCGTGCTGGCCGATGTCCGAGCCGAGGGCGTCGTCCTTTTCGGGCAGGCCGCCTACCTCAGCGCCTGGCCCCGGAGGAGCCGTGCGCGCCGTGGCTGAGACGAAGCGTTGCACCGCGTCCACGCGCGCGGGCAGGCTGGCGAAGGCCAGGCAGTTCCTCCTTGCCGCCGAGACGATCACCACGGTCATAGACGACCAAGAGATAGCCGACGCCTTCGTGACGCTGTGCGTCCATGCCGGCATTGCCGCGGCGGACGTCATTTGCTGCGCCAAGCCTGGGCCTGTACCACGCTGGGGAGACCACAACGAAGCTGTCACGCTCCTCGCCTCGGCTGACAGGTCGGCCGCCAAGGACCTCAAGGCGCTTCTCGACATGAAGACCCGCTCCGGCTACAGCCCGGTCCTCACCTCCGCCGCAGACCAGAAGCGGGCAGGTCGCGCTGCCGCCGCTCTTGTCGCCATAGCGTCGTCGAGCTGATCTTTGCCCGAGCGCACCAACTCCGGACGACACCGAGCTCGGAGCCCGATCTTGGCCCGTTTGGCATTTGATACAGACACCTCCGTGACCCCTACAGATTGCCCCGTTATGCGTGGCGGCAGAACTGTAGGTTTCGTAAGGAGAATCAGTCCAGATCGACGGCTATTTCGCCATCGACCCAGTTGCCCTCAGCGCCATAATGTCCTTTTGCTAGACCACAATGGCACCGCTTCGGCCGCCAGTGCCCCATTAGCGTGACGGGGATGAGCGAACCCAGG
>PMLI01000446.1 GCA_003158835.1 Acidimicrobiaceae bacterium | reverse complement strand
CGGAGTAGGTGGCCTGGTTCACAAACAGTGACCTTGCTGGCGCAGCCACATCCGCGTCATACGAGATCACCTTGATCCCCGCCTTCATCGCGTTTTCCAACGCGCCGGCAACTGCGTTGGGGTCGTCAGCCGAAAAGATGATCCCATTTGCGTGCTCGGCGATCGCCGTGTCGATGATCGTAACTTGCTCAGCGGCGGTCGCGTCCGCCGGGCTGTCAAACACCAGCGTATCGCCCCATTGCTTAGCAGCTGCGCTGGCGCCCGATTGCGCAGCCTCGAAGTAGGGGTTTCCGGCTCCCTTAGAAATCATAAAGATCTTATAGTGAGTGGCTGCGCTTGCCGCGGTCGTGCTGACAAGACCACTTCCGCCCAGCGCGGCTATCATTGCGGCGGCGCACACAACACCCCCGACGCGAACTCTTCTGCTAGTAAGGCCTTTCCTTATTGACACACGTTCCTCCTCTTGTAGTGCTCTGCTGGCTTCAACAGGAGCCCATTCCTCACAACTCCACCTCGGCCAACTGACCGCGGGCTGGCGGTCCCAGTCGAACATCTCTAGTGAAACAGCGGACCCCACCTGCTGCCTAGTCTTCTTTCCACGCCTCCCTTCCGCAACCCACACCGGTCGCTTCCTCGACGTACTTCTCGTAGCCGGGCCCACACCATTGGACTACGCCCCGCTTTCTCCGCCGAGCCCGGGCACGGTGGCTCGTGACACAAACAGTTGCACCAACGACTTCAGCCCCTTCTTAACGCCGCGGTGCCTTACAATAGCCGGTATTGCCAACGCCAGGATCAACAGCACGCCAACGGCCGCCTGAAGTGACTGCGTCGGCACATTATGCAGGTCCATCGTGTACTGCACCTCGCCGATGAGAAAGAGCCCCAACACGGGCGCCAGCACGTTGCCCCGACCGCCAAATGGGCTGACTCCTCCGAGTAGCACGGCACAAATTACGCTCAGGTCGAGCCCGAGCCCCGTGTCGCTTCTAATGCTGTTTTCCTGCGCAGTGATGAGTAGTCCTGCCAGCGCACACATAACACCGGTAAACGCAAACAACGCGACCTTGATCCTGTTTACCCTGACCGCAGCAAAATTAGCGGCCACCTCGTTGTTGCCAAATGCGTACAGTCTCTTTCCGAAGGTCGTCCGTCGCAGTACGAGACTGCATATAACGGCAAGGACGGCAAAACTCACGACGGACACGGGAATGCTCGTCCCCGCCACGGTGGCCTGTCCAAAGAACTGGAACGCCCATGGGAACGCCGTAACCGAGTTCATCCCGATGAGCCCCGTGGCCACACCCCGGTAGAGGCTCTGGGTGGCGAGGGTCACGATCAGGGGCGGAAGGCCGACCCCTACAACCGCGACGCCATTTACGAGCCCAGCCACGGCACCGATAAGAAGCCCCATCAACGCCGCGAGCCAGATGTTGACTCCATCCTGGAACAGCAGCCCGACAGATACACCGCACATCGCCATCATCGACGCGACGGAGAGGTCGATCCCGGCAAACATGATGATGAAAATCATGGGGAACATCATGATGCCCACCGGCATGCTCACCGACCAGATGCTCCAGAAGTTGCCCATACTGAGGAAGTACGGTGTCGTCAGCGACGAGTAGACCGTTACGATGACAATCATGGCCACTAGCACGAACTCCCACCGGGCCCCTACTTCAAGCGCGGTCGACCGGGCGCGTCGTCCCCAGCCACCCTCGACTGGTCCTTCAAGCCCAACGGCACCAGGTGCTCGGCCCGCGCTACCGGCAGCGCCCATGTCTGGCGTCGGCCCTTGACCTGCCACGGCCTCCACCGCTTCCTTCATTGACGCTACCGCCTCCTCCTGTTTGCTTCGATCTGACGCACCAACCCACGTCACGTGCCACCCCTTCCTGGTGTCTTTGTCCTAGCTCACCGCGGCGATCTGCTTCTCCCGAGCCCGCTGCGCCAGCATCAGTCTTCGCGCCGTCCGTTTCGTGAGCATGACATTTCCCGACACCGCCACCAGCAAAATCGTGCCATTGACGGCCTGTTGCCAGTTGACGGAGACGTTTGCGATCACCAAGGCGTTTGTGACACCCGTAAGGATCAGTGCCCCCAATATTACGCCCCTTATAGAGCCCGATCCCCCCCAAATGTTCATTCCGCCGATAACGACCACGGTAACGGTTGTAAACTCGAACCCCAAGGCTGAAGTCGTCTCTGCCGCGCCATAGAACGCCAGCCACAGCACCCCGGCTATTCCAGCAACTGTTCCGGAGGTGATAAACAGCCAAAATGTCCGCTTCCGGGCTGGGATGCCCGTCAACGCGGCAGCATCGGGATTGCTCCCGATTGCATAAAGCTCTCTTCCCGTCCTTGTCTGGGAGATGAAGTACCCCACCAGGATCACGACCACCAGCGCGTAGAACTCTAGCCGCGGGATCCCCAGGATGGATCCTCGGGCCAACGCCAAGACCGAGTTGGGCAACTGGTAGGTAAAGACTGACGAGGCTATCGCGGGGACAACACCGCGGTAGATCTCGAGCGTCGCCAACGTCACGATCATCGACGGTAGCTGCAGGCCGGCTATGATGCTGGCGTTGACGAGCCCGAACAGGGCGCCCAGGCCGGCTCCCTCCAATACGAGCACTATCGCCGGAACGCCCGGGTGATTAGCCGCGGTAACGCCCACGATCATGCATGACAGGCCCATAACCGATCCGACGGATAGATCAATCTGCTTAGTAAGGACGATCATCGCCTGACTGGCGGAAACGATAATTATTATCGACGAGTCGACTATTATCTCGCTGATATTGCTTGCGCTCAAAAACGTGCCATATGGTATCGATATCAGCAGCGCGGCAACAACCACGATGCCGGCTAGGTATGCCTCGCGTGTTCGTGTCGGCGTAAGCAGCCTCTCCGAGAGCGTGCTCCGCCTTGGACCTTCTGGCATCTGCTGGGGCACTATGGTCACTTCTTAGTCAGCCCTTTCCAGTTGTTCTTCCCGGGCAAGGCCCAGGGCCGCCCTCATCACTATCTCGGGGGTGGCTTCTTCTCTGGTAAAGCGTCCCGTAATCTCGCCCTCGCGCATGACTATGATCCTGTCGCTCATCGCCAGCAGCTCAGGCAGTTCAGACGAAATGAGCAATACAGCCTTGCCTTCCTCGGCTAGTGCGGCGATCAGGCCGTGCACTTCGGCTTTGGTGCCCACGTCTATGCCGCGTGTGGGCTCGTCCAAGAGAACTATTCTCGGCCGAGTACCGAGCCATTTGGCCAAGACCACCTTTTGCTGGTTGCCTCCCGACAATTCTCTTGCCGCTTGACTTACGCGCGCCAGCCTGATATGCAGACGATCTACCCAAGTGAGGGCATTATTCACCACTTTCCGCTGTGACATCCAGGAGTGAGACGAAAAGGACTTCAGCGCGGGGAGAGACATGTTGTCTGCCACACTTATCGGTTGGACCAGGCCTTGGACCAAGCGGTCCTCAGGAAGGTAGGCGATGCCATACCGGAGGGCGCCACCTGGGCTTCGAATACTGACACGCTTGCCGTCGATTGTGATCGTCCCGCCGTCCAAACGACCGATGCCGAAGAGCGCCTGCGCCACCTCCGTGCGCTTGGCCCCTACCAGGCCACCAAGGCCGACGATCTCGCCGGCGCGCAGATCGAAGGTGATATTGTGGAAATTGCCCTCCTGGGACAGGTTGTTGAGGCTTACAACGACGTCACCAACGTGGGCTGCGGCTTTGGTAAACAATGCCGACAGGGGACGGCCGACCATCATCTGGACCAACCGATCTCGTGTCATGCCCGCGATGGGGGCCTCTTCGATCAACTTGCCGTCTCGTAGGACGGTGACCCGCTCGGTTACTTCCATGATCTCGTCCAACCGGTGCGATATGAATACGATGGCTACGCCGTTGTCCCGCAGGCGTCGCATGAGAGAGAAGAGGTCGGTAACCTCGCCCTGCGAGAGCGATGACGTCGGCTCGTCCATAAGGAGTACCGTCGCGTTGGAGGAAATGGCCTTAGCGATTTCGACGAGCTGGCGCCCAGCCGGGTTCAGAGCGCTGACCTGAGTCCGGGCGCTGAATTTCGCACCGATCGAGCGGAGCAATATGTCGGTCTGGTTGTAAATTGACTGCCACGAGATCTGATGGCTGCTGTGGATCGGGTGACGAGTCATGAAGATATTTTCGGCGACGTTTAGGTCGGGAAAGGTCAGGGGATCCTGATATATGGCGGCGATGCCCAGGTGCTGCGCGTCCAGAGGGCTACGCATGTTCACGACTTGACCCTTCACCAGGACGTGACCGCCATCGGGCTCGTAGACGCCCGTCATGATCTTGGTCAGGGTCGATTTGCCAGCACCGTTCTCGCCAATCAGGGCGTGGATCTCTCCGGACCGAAAATGTACGCTTACCTCCATCAAGGCGTTAATGCCGCCAAAGCTCTTGCTTACCTTGTCGGTCGACAGAGCAGGCACTGCCAAGATCTGTTTTCCACTCGTAACCGGCTCTGGCGGCACAAAGTTGTCGGCAACCAAATGGGCATGTTGATTGCCCGTCTCGGTATGTGGCTCGTTGATGGCCATTGGGCTGCTCCTTTTCAAGTCTGCGGCGATGGCCTTATCAGTTGTGGCGCACGGCGCGGTACGTCGTCTCCGTGGTCTCTGTGAGACGAAGATGTTGACCTTGAACGTGCTTGGCTAAATTCCTTGATTATCGCTGCGAACGAGTCGACCTCCAAAGCCGCTCGCCCCACGAAGAGGCCGTCGACTTCGGTTTGATTGGCAAATGACATGGCATTGTCTTGTGTGACACTGCCTCCGTACACGATGTAAACTTGTTCCGATATGGTCGTGCCGTATTTCGAGCTGATGA
The DNA here is from genome assembly GCA_003158835.1 of Acidimicrobiaceae bacterium. Taxonomy (GTDB): domain Bacteria; phylum Actinomycetota; class Acidimicrobiia; order Acidimicrobiales; family Palsa-688; genus Fen-671. The sequence continues at coordinate 14,901 of PMLI01000446.1, read as the reverse complement.
CGTCACGGATCAGGCGGTGCATTGCGTTCACAGCAACTGGTGCGGCCTCGGTGCCATCTTTGCCGATGGCCCAACCGGGTTCATAAGCAATTGTTATGTCCGGGAGGCGGGCCGGGTCTACGCCGTGGAGAGCCACCTTGACCTGGTACGCCACTACTTCCCGGGCGACCGAGTAGTCCCGCTGCATGGCGGTCTCGCCAATACATATTAGGGGCGCGAGCCCGTGTGCCAGCGCGCAACAGACTTTCTTGTTTACGACCTCGTCGGTCTCGCCAAAAGCCTGCCGGCGCTCAAAGTGCCCGAGCTCCACCAATTGGGCACCGCATTCTTTGATATTGAGCGCCGACACTTCACCCGTGTAAGGACCATCGTCGGCCCAGTGCATATCTTGGGCGCCGACTCTTAGTGAACTGCCTCGCGCCGCCTCGCACACTGCTCCCAGAGCCGTAAAAGGAGGAAGAAGCCACACCGCGGCGCTAACCGGCGTCGCATTCAGCGTCCTGGTCAGGGCCTCGGTATACTGGCGCGCCTCCGTCCGCGTCTTGTTCATTTTCCAGGACGTGCCGATCCATGGGACTAGGCGCCTCTCGGTGACGAACGCCGGGCCGCAGACGGGCACGTCCGGGGCAGCTTCGCTCATGGCCATTTCGACGCCTAACAGCCCTGCGCCGGGCGATTATGGGCCTGGTCCAGGCCAGCGAGCGGCTTCATATATCCCCTACCTCCAGCCCGACCCCGCATGAACTGCCGAGCCCCGAGCTCGCGGGCGGTCACACCGCAAAAGCGCTAGGCCCGTGGTTGGGTGCCTCCTGGAGAGGGCCTGGCCAAGCTGCGTGGCCCGGTGATCCGTGGGCGACGGGCAGTCAGGCGTTGGGCCTGGCGAGGACATGCGAGGGATGATAGCGATGGTCTGTGGAGTTGTCAAGGAGCGGTCTTGGCTTGGCTGATGATCTGTGGTGTCGCCTAGGGGGTCGATGTGGCATCATGCGTAGAGCGGATTGGCGGGCGGTTTACACAGCGGCGACCATTTGCGGCTTTGCGGCCCTACTGGCCAGTGGCGGAGACCGAACAAGGCGTTCTATCTCCCCCAATGCCGGCGCTGCGGTTGAGTTATAGCGCTTGGAGAGGTTGAACGTGTACGGTGTGTGGTGGAGAGCATGGTGGGTGCTACCTTCCCCGGGGCCAGCAACTCGGTTTGGTGGGCAGACCGGAAAGGTGGTATTCGACGTGGGCGGGCCAGGCTCGGATCAGGTTGGTAGCAGGGTCGATGCGCTGTAAGGGGCTCGCTGTCCTCGGGAACCCTCGGTTTCCTTGACACCCTCACACACTCCCACTATGCTTTGGTCGGCTCGACCTGAAGGAGAGTGCGAATGGCCACATGGGAGGTCATTGGCGGCGGTGTGCTCGGCGGCCCGGCACTCACGGCGGGGGCGCGCACGCTCGCCATCTGTAGTCGCCATCGTCGTGCCCTACCAGGTCACGGGCGCGGTGGTCGCCGAGCCCGTAGGCGCGTGCTCAGAGTCAGAGACGAGCTCGCACCGGCGGCGGTGTCCTTACAGTGGGTACAGTTATATTCTAGGACGCCGCACCGCTCGACGATGAGGTCTACCAACGATGGACCGAGAAGTTGTGGTCACGAGGGTCTTCCGGGTTTCGTCTGGGGGAGCTCAAGCCGTTCGGGGCTCATTTTGTGTAAACCCACAGTTCGAAGGTAAGTGGCGTGACTGAGGCAAGGCGCTTGCTTCCTGTAGAGCGGCGACAGCAAATCGCCAAGCTCGCAGACGAGTCGGGAGTGCTCCGGATTGCCGATCTGGCCTCTCGCTTCGAAGTTGCCGACGAGACCATTCGCCGTGATTTCGTCTGGCTCGAACAACAAGGCGTGTTGACCCGTGAGCACGGCGGTGCGCTGTCAGCGGGAGCCGACCGGGAGAGCCTGTACAACAACCGGGAGCGGGAGCATAGCCGCGAGAAGCGGCTGATCGCTCAGGTCGCCCTGAACTTCGTTCGCGACAGCAGCACGATCATCCTCGATTCCGGGACAACCACGCATCACCTTGTGGCCCTCCTGCGTTCGAAGCGTGACCTGGTCGTTATCACCAACGGGATCAGCCATGTGGCCGGCCTATTGGCCAACCCGACGACTTCGGTCGTGGTGGCGGGTGGCTCGGTGCGCCGTGAGAGCATCGGTACGGTCGGAGACTTAGCGGTGGCGACTCTTGAGAAGCTGCACGCGGACCACACGCTCCTGGCTACCCACGGCTTCTCCGCTCAGATGGGTATTACCTACCCGAACCTCGAGGAAGTTGCGATTAAGCGCGCCATGATTGCAGCTGCTTCCGAGGTGACTCTGCTGGCAGACGGGTCAAAGTACGGTCGGGCCTCAATGGCACGGGTTGCCTCACTGGCGGAAGTGGACCGGGTTATCACTACCGGGCCCATCCCCGAAGAGGAAATCGCGAAAATGAGGGAGCTGGGGGTGGAGGTGATCATCGCCGACGAGAGTGCCGAGCCTGCGGCGGGGGCGATGAGGATCCTCCCATGAGCCCTCCTGAGCCGCGAACAACGAACGGCGCCGAGGTCTTGAAGCGAGCTGTGGTGGCAGCGGCGCTGGCTCTTGAAGAGGCCCAGGACGAACTTTGCCGCCTTGATTCCGTGGCCGGCGACGGCGACGAAGGTCTCGGCATGGCAAGGGCAGGACGAGGGGCCCGGGAACGTCTGAGCGGTAGCCAACCGCTCGACATAAACGAGATCCTCGATCTGGTGGCGACCGAACTATCTGCCACCGGCGGCGCGATGGGCGCCATCTCCTATGTGGTTGTCAGCTCGATAGCGGAGGCGTGGAGGGCCCGGGACGAACACCGGCTTACTGCCCGAGCCCTGGCTGACCTCCTGGCGGCGGTCGAAGCCGGCGTATCCGAGTTCGGCGGCGCGAACCGTGGTGACAAGTCCATTCTGGACGCCATCGCATATGCCAGGGACGCCGCCGAGGAGGCTGCCGGCCACGGTGCCACCGCCAAGGACGCCACCATGGCCGCGATGGCCGCAGGCCGGGAAGGTGCCGCAGCTACGGCAGACATGGAGGCACGGGTCGGACGTGCTGCCCGCCTCGGCCCACGCAGTCGTGGCAGCATCGACGCCGGCGCGCAGTCCTTTGCCATAGCCCTGGCCGCGCTGGGCGAAGTCTACATTTCGACAGGTGCCGGAGAGCCGCCGGCGTGACTATTTCAGCGGGCCGCCCTTGCCGGGACCTCTCGATGTGTACCTGAACAAGCAACCTATCGTGCTCAAGAATGAGTGTTGTCCATCCTTTTTCCAGTACTGGTGCCTAGAGGAGTAAAGGGACCTTCGGTCACAAGAACCATGGAGAGGTAGCATGCCCGAAGTAGATTTGCAACCTAACAAGGAATTCTTTGAAAACGTGCCCCCTGACAATCAGGGGTTCTTCCTCCGAGGGTCCGCTGGGTACGACTGGGGCATGAAGAACCGGCTGGCCCGGATCTTTCGCCCGGACACCGGCCGCACTGTGATGCTGGCCATTGACCACGGCTATTTCCAGGGACCGACGACAGGCCTGGAGCGCGTCGACGTGACGGTGGTCCCAATGGCGCCGTATGCGGATGCACTCATGCTCACACGCGGCATACTGCGCTCGACCATTCCCGCTACCCATCGGGGTGGGCTCGTGGTCCGAGCCAGCGGAGGCCCGAGCATTCTAAAGGAGCTGTCCGACGAGCGGATAGCGCTCAGCATGGAAGACGCGGCGAGGTTGAACGTGCACGGTGTCGCTGTGCAGGTGTTTGTAGGCGGCGAGCACGAAACACAATCGATCGAGAACATGACCCGGCTCGTCGACGCCGGCTACCGCTTCGGCATCCCGGTGGTGGGCGTCACGGCCGTAGGCAAGGAGCTCGTCCGCGACGAGCGCTACCTGGGTCTTGCGACCCGGATGTGCGCAGAGCTCGGGGCGCAGGTGGTCAAGACCTACTATTGCGAAAAGGGCTTCGCACGTGTCACTGCTGGTTGTCCCGTACCGGTTGTGATGGCCGGAGGAAAGAAGTTGCCCGAGCTGGAAGCCCTCACCATGGCCTACCGGGCGGTCCAGGAAGGCGCAGCCGGAGTGGACATGGGCCGCAACATATTTCAGTCAAAGTCGCCGATCGCGATGATCAAGGCCGTTGGCAAGGTCGTCCATGAGGCGATGAAGCCGGCTGAGGCGTTCGAGATCTGTTTCCAGTCCAGGGATGTGGATGGGAGCATGTCGTCGCCTCGTTAGTGGACCATGCCTCCCGTCCGGGTGCTGACGGGGAGTTTGAGGCCCGAAATGCGGTCGTCACGGGGGCAGCGAGCGGGATAGGCCGCGCCACTGCCCAGGAGCTTCACGACCGGGGTGCCAATCTACTGGCATTAGACATCGACCCTGCGGTCGTCAACCAGGGCCCGGACGACCGCTGGACCGGGGAATTATGTGACGTCACGGACGTGGACCAGGTAGAGGCGTGCATGGCGAGTTTCGCCGGCTCACATGGTCCCCTCGACCTGCTGGTATCCAACGCCGGCGCGTTCACGGCCGGGAGCACGATCGACAAGCTGGACCTCGAGACTTGGGAACGGGGTCTCCGCATAAACCTGACGAGCCACTTCATAGTGCTGCGGTCCTTCTTGGCCCACGCCAACGCAGACCCACCTGCTTCCATCGTGGTGGTGGGTTCACGTAACGTAGCCGCTCCCGGGCCCGGTGCCGCAGCTTACTCAGTGCCGAAGGCCGGTTTGGTGCAAATGGTCCGGGTAGCTGCCCTCGAGCTCGGTGCCCGGCATATCCGGATCAATGTGGTCCACCCGGACGCCGTCTTCGATACGGCGATATGGACACCAGAGGTGCTCGAGCGGTCAGCGGCCAGGTACGGCTTAAGCGTCGAGGAGTACAAGAAACAAAATGTACTGGGAGAAAGCGTCCGGCTCTGGGATGTGACCAACGCGATCTGCCTGCTCCTGGGCGCGGCCTTCGCCCGCACGACCGGCGCCCAAGTGCCCGTGGACGGCGGGCACATGCGGGTGATTTAGGCCCGCCCTGGCCGACCGGAGCGTTCAGAAGAACATGTCGACAACCTCGACAACCCTGTGCTCGTCGTCGACCATCGGAGTCCTCCGCCACTTGTCGAATGCGGTGCAGGGGTGGGCTATCCCGCAGATCAGGCGATCGCCGACCTCCATCTCAGAGGCGTTGGCTTATCGAGCCCGGCCCGGTAGCTGGGTCCTTCCGATGCCTTCACGGCCTGCGACCGAGCCCCGACCCCAGGGACTGAGATGCGCGTACAAACAGCGACGGACGTGGGCATGGCTCTGCGGGAACGCCGAAGGCAACTCGGCCTAACGCAGGAGCACGTTGCGGCGCTTGCGGATGTCGGACGACCTTGGCTCATTGCCGTCGAGGCCGGGCACCAGCGCGCCGAGCTCGATAAAGTCTTGCGGCTCCTGACCGTTCTCAAGCTGACCCTGGACCTGTCACCCGTGCCCCCCGGTCGGCGATGAGAGTGTCGACCTTGACGCCCTGCTGGCCGGACGGACGCCGGCGAGTGACCCTCGACATCTCGTTGTCCTCATCGGCGACACAGAAGTCGGCGATCTCGCGCAGGACCGCCATGGTCAAATATAGTTCACATATCGTGACGAGTGGCGACGAAAAAGGGACGCCACACCCCTGTCCCTCTCAATGCCCCTCGCGAGGGCGGAACATGGCCACAAGACCGTCGGTCCATTTCTGCGCGGCCTACTCCCGGACAACGAGGAAGTCCTGCGCCGCTGGCTGGGGTAGTCGCTTCAGTGTCTCACCCAACAATTTCTTTGCCCTACTGACCCACGTTGGGGAGGATGTCGCGGGAGCCGCCCAATTCGTCCGGGAGACCGCCTGGACGAGGCACGAGCCCCTGGCGCGGTCGAGCCTGTCGACGAGGCATACATAGAAGAGCGTTTCCGGGCCCTCCAAAGCGACCGCGCCGCATGGACCGATACTCGGGGGGAGTTCAGCCTGGCGGGTGCCCAGGATCACGGGCGCGCTTTTGACCGTCCTCCCTATGACGGTACGACGTCGAGAGCTTCCGGCCGCACAGAGGCCGCCGGGGCGGGCACCTGCTCGATGGCTACGCCGGTAAACCGTTCGATGTGCAGCGAGTACACCGTCAGCTTGGGTGCCGCCGAAGGCGGCTCCACCGCCACTTGCACTCCGATGATTCGGCTAGACGGCCAGCCGACCGGGAGCTTGACCACCGTGCGTACACGGCTCGTCCCCACCAGCGGGTAGCCCCAGCCGAGATCGCTACGGAACCACTGGGGATAGCCGGAGAGGCGGAGGTTTACTGCTACCGAGGACACCCCCGGACCGCTGGTGTCGAGGTCGACGATGGCGTACTGCCCGGCCTGTCCCGGCTGGGGAGAGCCCGGACTGGTCGATATGTCTGCGTACCAGCGCGCCACCTCTTCGGCCATCACCTGGTACGTGAAGGGGTCGGCGTCCATCACTGCGTCGCGGTTCTGGCCGGCAGGTGGCGCAGCTACCGGGGCGAGCTGGAACTTGAACGGGGTGGTACCGCGGTCGGAAAAATCGTTGTTGCCGGTGGCGTCTCGGAGCACTGGATGATGACCCCACCATTTGCCGGCAAAGGTCTCGTCTACCCCCTTCAGTGCTGTCTGGCTGTCGGGGAACCCTGTGGGCGGCTCACCTCCCCAGAGGTACTTGGCCCCTGACACCGCTCCGTCGGGAGCGACGGTGAAGGAGATGGCGTTCTCTATATCGGTCATCCGCCCCCAACTACCCCACTCCAAGAACGGCAAGAAGCCGGTCCCGGCATCTTCGTGGCTCCAGACGATGACGTAGGACACGACGTGGGCGCCAGCGGCCGCCGGGCTCACGTTGGCGTACATGAGCAGCGGGACGTCGTGGAGCGCCGACGTGGAACGGCCGTACATGACCGGGGCGTAGGCGTACGCCAGGTACTCAGAGTTGGTCGAGCTGACCACCTCCAGCGCGCTGGCGAGCAAGACTACCTGCGGCCGGAGGCCAGGCCCGGGTTGCGAGAGCCCGCCCTGGGAAGCCGGAGGCTCGACCGAGATCGTCACCGAGTAACGGTCGGACGTGCGCACTGGGCCGGAAAAGCCGGCGTAGACGAAGGGCGAGGCTCCCCAGAACAGCACGAACCGCTGCGTATCCCCCACCTGGTGGGATGTCAGATCACTCAGGGTGGCGTCGACCACGGTGGACGTGGGCTGGCCCGGTCCCCACGATGTGCCGGGCGATTCCAGGGCCAGCCGCAAGAGGCCCTCGCCCTGGACCGGGACAGTGGGCGTCGTGGTCGTGGCTGAAGTGGTCGGGGTCACCGGAGCAGTCGTATTGGTCGTGGTCATGGTGGTCGTGGGCATGGCGGTCGTGGTCGTGGTCATGGCGGTCGTGGTGGTCGTTGAGTTGAGGCCACCGAGAGCCTGACCAATGAAGGGCCCAGTGACCGAGCCCGGTGTGCTCAGGTCCCCTGCCACCGTTGGCTGTAACGGCACGACGAGGGGTTTCACCGCTCTGACCGAGCCGGCAGCACGGGGGACCGTACCACCCCGCGTTGCGCTGTCCTGGGAGAGTGCAGGACTGAGGGCTGGCGGAGCGCCAAGAGACGGGTCCCAGGCGTCGAGCGGCGTGCTGCACGAGCCGGCCGCGGCACAGGCGTTTGCCGCGAAGCTCAGCCCTTGCACGAGCAAGGGTGCTCCTCCCGTGGAGTGCAGCGCGTCGACAGCCAGGGAGCACGGCGCCTTGCGGCAGTCAATGCCTCCGAGTGCCGTGGTGAGCACTGCGGGCAGATGGAGCGACCCAACGGCCGTGCCATTGGCCGCCACCGTGATCACCGCGCTGTGGCGGCTGTCGCAGACGTCTTGGGGCGAAGCCGAAGGCTCCGCCAACAATACGAACGCCGTCAGGTCGCATTCGGCCACGGCGTACGTCGTCCCATAGGAACCGCCCGAGATACGAACCGCGACCTGCTCTCCGTCGATCAACCCCCGGTGCGGTGACACGGACAAGCCGGTCAATCGGATGGCAGCCTCAGGGGCCATAGCGGTCGCCGCTGGCGCTCTCGCGGCCTGCGCGCTAAGCATCCCCGCGGTCATCGCTGCTCCGACGAGCGCCAAGGCAAGGGCTGCCGGGCCGCACCGTTCTAGCCTCAGACGCCCGCGCCGCGGCCAGGGTGGACGGCTCATCTCTTCCCTCATGCGTGCAGCGTAGCCAAGGCTATATCCGCCAAATACCTCGGCAAGGGTGCCCGGACCGGCAGCGGAGAAAGAACAGCAAGGGTGCAAGCTTACGGTCACCCCCCTCGCAGCGCTCCCGAGCCGTTGGGCCGCCGTCGATTAGGTCGTCTCACCGCGCTCCAACTGCGAGCGAGCGCGGCAACCTTGCCGAGCGAGCCTTGTCTCGAGGCGGGAAGGTTTTGGGCGCTGCGGGCGGCATTGCGGGCCTCGCCGAGCTCGTCCGGGTGGGGTCGGAGGACTCCCGCAGGCCGCCTGGCTGCAGTACCTGCTGGGCAAGATCGTGTTCCAGGACCGCCGCTTCGACGCGGCACTGGCCGCCCATGACACCGCCCAGGATCTGATCGGGCCGGTTGGGCCGGACGACGACCAGATCGTTGAAAAGTACCGGCGCGCCGCGGACACCGCTTGGGCCTTGGCGCCAGCAGACCATAGATCGCTGCGCCTCGAGCGGATGCAGCGCGGGATGATGACCAGCCTCGGCGTGGCTGCAGACGCCCGGCAGCGAGGTCGGCACGTACGTGGCGAGCCGCTCCCACGACTCCTTGCCCTCGCTCAGCTGATCGTGGAACCGACCACTTTCGGGTGTCCGGAACTCTGAAAAAAGACGCCGGGGTAGGGTCTCGTCCAGAAGCCCGCGCTCGGGTTATCGCGCAACGTCGAGCTCTCGAGGTCGAATATGGCTCCTCCTCCGCCTCCACCGAAGCTGGTGCCCTTGGACTGGCTGACCGTGGTATTGCCGTCCTCGAAGGTCATGTTCTCTACCACGAGCCCCGGCCATTCCTGGTCGTAGCAATCCGAGGTGGTCCACTGCTGTCTCCGGTCGCAAGTGTTCATGTAGAGGATCTGACGCTCCCCGGCGCCGCTGAGGGTGACCGTCCCGCCTCCGTCCAGGACGATCCGGTGGCTGGTGTTCACGACCTTGGCCGTGGCAGTCATCGTTATGGTCACGGGGCCCGGACCGCAGTTGAAGGTAATGACGCCACCGCCGGCGGCGGCCCTGACGACCGCGGCCGAGCTGCAACTGGCGGGCGTGCCGGTCCCGATGACATGGTCCGGGTGGTCGGTGCCGACGGCGCCGCCGGCCGGCGGTACGTGGGCATGGCCGGCTGGATTGCCGAAGTCCGGCAGCCGGCGCGTCGATGCCGCATAGTGTGCCCGGGGCGCCACCACCGGTGCGCTCGCTTCAAGAGGAGCGGTACTGCTTACCGTCAAGGCGGCTCCCCCCGCCAGCACCACCAAGAACCTGCCCAAACTTCCCTCGCACCGCATGGTGGCTTATTTTACTCCTGCTGTTTTGGTCACACGTCCCAATGGGGCCTCCTATCTTATGAGCCGCATTATTCACAAGAGGCCTTTCTTTTCTCCGCGCTTGTCGGTTCTTGTCACAGTTATCGACCCCTCGCTATGTTACGAGTTCACCTACGGCTGGGAGCCCAGCGCCGCTCGCCACGACAGAATACGCGCTCCATAATCCATCTCGTATTTCGGCTTGAACGCGCCATATCCGAGCGCATTTCCAGGTGGGCGGCCACCTGGGGCGCAGCCATGGCAGTGCCGTCATTCTGCTGCGATGGCGGCCAGCACGTCGAGCCGAGCGGCGCGGCGGGCCGGCCAGGTGGCGGCGCCGAGCCCCAGCAGGCCTGAAAGCAGGAGGAACACCACCAGGCTGGCGTAGGGGACGACGATATCGGTGATGCCCTGGTGCTTCAGCGACGCAGCCAAGGCAACGCCTAGACCGGTCCCGATGATCACGCCGACGATGGCGCCGAAAAGGGCGATGATGACCGACTCCGAACGGATCATGGCTCGCACCTGCCGGCGTTTCATCCCCACCGCTCGGAGGAGCCCGATCTCATGCGTGCGCTCGAACACCGACAGCATGAGCGTGTTCACGATTCCGATGAGGGCAATGATGATGGCCAATGCCAACAGGGCATAGACCAAGCCGAGGAGCTGGTTGACCTGCGCCTTCTGCGAAGCTTCGAACTTGGCCCTGGTCTGGATCTGAAGGTTGGGGTAAGCCTTCAAGCCGGCGTCCAGGCTCTTGCCGATTGAACCGGCAACTCTGCCCGTCCTGACCAGGACGGCGATCGGGAGCGGGTTGTTGAAGTGGGAGAGGAAGAAACCGTCGGCCACGACGAAGCTGCCGAGCAAGGCGTTGGGCTTGAAGACCCCACCGATCCTCATGCTCGCCGTCCCGGTCTGGGCGAATTTCACCTTCACAGCCGAGCCCACAGACAGGTGTTTCGTGTTGGCCGTGTTGGTATCGATGAGCAGCTGCCCGGCGGCCAGAGCGGCGGCACCTCTCCCGGCGGTCACGTCCAGGATGATGGTCTCGGCCAGGTGGGAAAGCGAGACGGCGGTCACATAGGACAACGAGCCTCGGAACTCGAACTGCCCGCTGTAGACGGTGGACACCGCCGCCACCCCCGCCACCCGTGAGGCGGCCGCTGCCACCGAGGTGCTGAAACCGCCTGCCCCCGAGCTGGAAGTGGTGATGATGTAGTCGGCGCTGATGGCATTGTCGACGCTGCTGGTAGCGGATTTCGACAGAGAGGCGCCGAAAACGGCGATCGTCGATACTAGAGCCATCCCGACCATGAGCGCGGAGGAGGTCTGGGCCGTCCGCCGAGGGCTGCGCATCGAGTTCTCCCGCCCCAACTTCCCCGAGATGCCGACCGCACGGGCCAGCGGGCGCCCCAGGGCGCTCGCCATGGGGCGGGCCACGATGGGCGCCAGCATGCCGATCCCGATGAACACGGCGAGAGCCCCTAGGCCCACCAGCTGGATCGCCGGCTGGGTCAGCCCCACGAGCAGGGACACGATGCCCGTCAAGGTAATGATGCCGCCGGCTGTGACCCGCCTTCGCAGTGACTCTCCATGGCCTTCCGGGTGGTCCACCAATGCCGCCACCGCCGGGATGCGCACGGCCCGCCGGGCCGGGGCGACGGCGGATACTACGGTGACGCCGACGCCCACCAAAATGGCAGCCACGACGGTGCGGGCCTCGAAGACGAGGGCGCCTGAAGGCAATGTGATGCCGAACCCCTTGAGCAGGGCCTCGAGGCCCACGGCCGCCAGCACGCCCAGCCCGAGGCCGACCAGGGACGAGACCAACCCCACCAGGGAGGCTTCCGCCAGCACGGAGCGGAACACCTGGCGCCGGCTGGCTCCCACGATGCGCAGGAGAGCCAGCTCGCGGGTCCGCTGGCCCACGATGATCGAAAAGGTGTTGAAGATGGTGAACCCGCCGACGAACAGTGAGATGAACGCAAAGACCAGCAACGCGGTCGAGAAAAACGAGAGGTCGTTGTTGATGGCGATTGACTGCTCGTTGGCTACGATCTGGCCCGTGACCACCTCCACTCCGGGTGGGAGGATCCTGGCGATCGATTTTTGCAGGTTGGCTTTGTCCACCCCGGGCTTGGCCAAGACGTCGATGGCGTCGTAGTACCCGACCTCGTCGAACAGGACCTGCGCCGTGGATAAGTCGAAAGCGGCCAGCGTGGCCCCGGCCAGGTTGGCTGCCGTCCCGAAACTCACGATGCCGGCGATGGTGAAGGTCTGGGGCGGCCCGGCCAGCAGTACGCGCACGCGATCGCCCACCACGAAGTGGTATTTGTTCGCCGTCCCCTCGTCCATGGCCACCTGCTGGGGCGTGGTGGGGCCGGAGCCGTCGACCAGCCGCAGAGATGACAGCTGCAAGTTGGGGTCGAATGAGAACCCCAGGGTCGGCGCCCCCCCGGTGCTGATCGCCTTCCCGTCGCGGGCCACGAACTGGGCGTAACCGCCGACCGATCCCTCGGCGTAGCCGACACCCGGGACCCGGCGTACCGCCGCTGCCACCGACTGCGGCATCGGCTTGCGGGCGACATTGCCGGCCGCTTCATTGGTAAAGGCGGCCTTGCCCCGGATCTCGAAGTCGACACCTTGGTAAACGTGGCCGAAGAGAGTGGTGAACGTGTTGTGGAGGGTGTCGGTGAGGACCAGCGTCCCCGAGATGAACGTGACCCCCAGCACGATGGCCAAAGCCGTGAGCGCCAGGCGCAACTTGTGGGCGAGCAGGCCTTTAGCGGTGACTTTCCACATGTCAGCTCCCCAGCTTCATCATGTGGTCCAGCACCGAGTCCGCCGTCGGCGACAGCAGTTCTCCCACCACCTTTCCGTCGGCCAGGAACACGACTCGGTCGGCGTAGGCGGCGCCACGTGGGTCGTGGGTGACCATCACGATCGACTGCTGGTGCTCCGTCACCGAACGGCGGAGAAATGTAAGCATCTCGGCGGAAGAAGTCGAATCGAGATTACCCGTGGGCTCGTCGGCAAAGATCAGGTCAGGGCGGCTGATGAGGGCCCGGGCGCAGGCCGTGCGTTGTTGTTGACCACCGGACATCTCGTTGGGGCGGTGGGACAGCCGGTCACCGATGCCCAGTTGGGTCACCAAGTAGTCGAACCACGCCCTGTCGACCTTGGCCCCGGCGAGATCGGCGGGAAGGGTGATGTTCTCGCTCGCCGTCAGCGTCGGCACCAGGTTGAACGACTGGAAAACGAAACCGATCCGGTCCCGGCGCATCTGGGTCAGTCCGGCGTCATCGAGTAGCCCGATCTCCTGGTCGCCCACGAAGGTGCGGCCCGACGTCGGTGTGTCAAGCCCCGCCATGCAGTGCATGAGCGTCGACTTGCCCGACCCCGAAGGGCCCATGACGGCGGTGAAACGGCCCCGCGCGAACTCGACGTTGACGCCATCCAGGGCCCGGACGACGACGTCGCCCTTCCCGTACGTCTTCACGAGGTCAACGGCACGGGCGGCGGGCGAGGCCGGCGCCTTGGTCAGTTCCAGGTCCGTTTGGCTCATAGAGTTGCACCCCTCGGGTTCACGCGGCCACCTTCGGCCGCCCTGCGGGTTCGAAGTTGAACAACGGTTTACGTGCGCCTATCTCCGCTCTCGGCCCGCCGTACATCTACATAAAGCTCCCAACCTCGTCGCCAATCCGCGACTTTGGGTAACCCAAGTGGACCAGAGGTACATGGAGTGGCACAAGTCGACCGACCAGGGGTCGCCGACTGCGACGTCCCTGCACGGGCCGTGGAGGCGACGGCCATGGCGGGGCTTGCGGCGGTCGTCCCAGCTCGCCGGTGTTCGGCCGACGGCGTTGCCCTGCCGCCCGTTAAGATCGCCGCACCGAGCGCTGCTAGGAACCGACCTTGCGCAGATCCACACTTTCGTCGGCCAGCTGAGCTGGGTCGACGATCTGGCGAGTCTCGATCAGCCTCGTGACGGCACGCACGTCCCGTGGCCGGTTGATCCCGACCACTCCGTCAATTGCGCCGGCGCTTAGGTAAAACGCGGTGAAGGACGACGACGACGGATTGCCTCGATAGACAAGCGTACCGGTGGGCTGGGCATGCCCAGACATCTGCACGTTCAAGTCATATTGGTCCGACCAGAACCAGGGAACCTCGCGGAACCCGTCGCGAGCGCCCAGCATGGAGCGGGCCGCGGCTATGCCCTGGTTCTGCGCGTTCTGCCAGTGCTCCAAGCGGAGGCGACATCCGAGGAACGGGTTTGGGTGGTTGGCGACGTCCCCCGCCGCGTAGATCCCCTCAACGGAGGTCTCGCAGTGCTCGTTGACCACGATCCCGTTGGCGATCTCGAGGCCGGCGTCTTCGGCCAGGTCCACCGCCGGGACAATGCCTATGCCGACGACTACAAGGTCGGCGTCGATCCGCTCGCGGCGCGTGGTGACCACGTGGGTCACGGTGGAACTCCCACCGATCCGCTCGGGTGAGGTGCGCGTCTCGACGCGAACCCCCTGCTCAACGTGGTAGCGCTGAAGGACGGCACCGAGCTCGCGGCCGAGGGCCCTCCACAGGATCACGTCGTCAGCTTCGAGCAAGGTGACCGCGCAGCCCGAAGCGACCGCACTGGCCGCGACCTCGGTGCCGATGAAGCCGCCTCCGACCACCACAACCGATGCGCCGGGCCGGAGGCGCTCCCGGATGGCGAGTGAGTCGTCGAGCGTCCTTAGGTGTACGACGCCATCGAGTTCGGCACCCGCGAGCGCCAGGCGCCGGGGACGCCCGCCCGTGCACAGGAGCACCTTGTCCGCCCGGGCCCGCCCGCCATCGGCGAGTTCGAGCTCACCAGAGGACCGGTCAATCCGGACAACTGTGGAAGACGGTCGGAGGGTTACTTGCTGTTGCTCCCACTCCTGCTCTGACTGGATCTGGATCTGCACGGGATCAGTTGTCCCGAGGAGGAGTTCCTTCGAGAGCGGCGGTCGCTCGTAGGGCAGGTGCGGCTCAGCTCCGATCAAGTGGATCTCCCCGCTAAATCCCTCCTCCCGAAGGGCGCGCGCCGCGCAGGCACCAGCCATGTTCGCACCGACAATTGCGATGAGATCTGTCGTCATCAATCTCCTGTCCGATCAATCTCCTGTCCGGGTCGACCGTACCCCAGCGGCCGGCTCATAGGCCGGGTACTGGAAGGTCGCCTCCGAGGCCGATCTCAAGGTCAGTGCCCGCGACACGCACCGGGTAGGTGCGCAACGGGATGTGAGCGGGGGCACCCTTCGCCTTCCCGCTCCGAAGGTCGGAGCAGCCCTGGTGCTTAGCGCA